>JBDRDH010000212.1:0-5565 GCA_043820985.1 Planctomycetota bacterium | reverse complement strand
ACCATGCATTACCCACACCGTATCAGCAAGATCAAGCGTAAGCGCAAATGCGGATTCCGCGCGCGGATGCGTACCGCCGGCGGTCGCCGAATCATCAACCACAGGCGGCGTATGGGCCGGCAGGTAAGCGTTGCGTGAGCCACACTTTACCCTGCCGTTAGAGCGCGGCGGGGTTGTGCGCTGAGATTCCGTCAACACTCGGGGGAGATCCGCTATTCGCAGACCGGTCTGACGGCAGGTAGTTACGATCCGATATCGATCAGCCGCCGGCTATTAAGTCGATGAAGGCGTCGATGTCGTAGGCGTCAACCTGGCCGTCCTGATTGCAATCGGACAACGCACGGTTGCAAGCCGGGTACAGGCTTTCGTAATCACACTCAGCGCTGACCGCGCAGATAAACTTGTCGATGTCATAGGCGTTGATGATTCCGTCACAATTGGCATCACCAAATGCGTAATAACGCAGGCTGGGTGTGGGCATCAGAATCACCGGCCGGTTGCCATCGTCGCTCCGCACGGTGAACCGGTCGATTCCGGTAGTTGTCCCGGCGGTCAGCACGACCGAGAAGGAGCCGCCGCCGTTGTCCGTCACGGTGCCGATGGATGAGATCCCGGCGCTGTCGTCGGCGTGTTCCACGCTTACTTCGTTGATCGTCGCGGAGATCGGCTCGCCGCGCCAATCAAGCAGAGTGATTTGCATCGTGGTCGTGGCGCTGCCGGAGGGCGGGATGGTAACCGGGGTAAACTCGACCTGGGTTTGAATCGCATCCGGTCGTCCGGTCAGAGCGGCGCGCCACTCATCAAAAAGTGCTTGCAGTTGAATAACCGGATCCGGGTCGTCTGAAAATTGATAGGGCACGTTTAGGTGCATGAAATAGTCGCCATCGACGCAACCGCTGGCGTTACATTGCGTGTCATCGATATCACCGCTGCGGGACACGACCATACCGCCGATGTGGCCGGGCTTGTCGAAGCTCTCGGGCGGACAACCACAACTCATGGGTTGTGATGGTGAGCACGAGCAGCGGCCATCGCCCCCCATCTCGCCGGCGGCCACCATGCCGGCCATCAGCTTGGCGGGCACATCGCCGGGCGTGTTGAGGACCGCGTCCTCGATCGCCGCCACCACACAGTCGCCGACGAGAATATTTCCCTGGATGGCGTATACCATTGAGCCCTGGTTGCCTATGACGCCGCCGGCCCATTGATAGTTACCACTGCCGGAGAACGTCACCATGCGGCCCTGCGTGTCAACGATACCGAACTGACGATCTTCGTGGCCGCTCAGTTGCGCTAGTAAATCGAGGATTTCCTGGGGCGAATAACCAAGTTCCAGGCGTTGAAAGATGAGCGCTCGGCGAAAACCCTGATAATCACCGGCGGCCTGAACAGCGGCACCGCCTTTACCAACCACTACAACCGGCACAAGGGCCAGCAGGTCCAGGTTGGTCAGGCAGGTCACCGTACCGACGGCAATCTCTTTGGTCTGACTGTCGGCGATGACAATCGACCAGGTGGCTGGCGCGCTGGATGTTAAGGCCAGCATGAATGTTACGGCAATAAGTTTCACTCGCGGGAGCATGTCTGATTCCTCATATCCTTACGCTCGGCCCGGATCCCCTTTTAATAATGGGTAGGTGTAAGCGTTGAAGTCAAGAATAATCCACCAGCAGATTCCCAGGCCAGATCATGCCAGAGGCGGTCTGAGATGTACGGGTGCATGTCCACTGGAAGGATCGCGGAGATCACTGTTTTAAGTTCATTTCGGTCGGGTTTTATAGGACCTGTCATGCTCAAATAAGAATGGGTCAAGGCAGATGTAGCCCACTCCTGGAGTGATCCGGACACGGCCAAACCTGTTCAACGGTGTCTCGCTGACTTAAAAAGACATATCACTGAACTTCGACTAATTTGTGTGAAAATCAGACAATCTTGATTCCTGACACCACGATACTGTAAGATGTCAACAGGTAAGTGTGACCCATAACGGGAGTATGTGACCGAAGTACTATAAAATAAGGTGGGACCTCGGTCCTTGCGTGAGGGGCAGGCCAGGAACTTCCTGAGGACGTGACCAGCTCGAGCGGCACGATACTCAGGCTTGCAAGGAGAAGGTTATGCGAACAGCCCGGTTTTTCACAGTTGTCACCATGCTGGCGCTGTGTGTCAGTGTGCAGGCCCAACCAGCCGCGACTCTTACTCTGGAGGCGGTGAAAGACGGACAGACCGTCGGACAGGGGAGTCCGATTAACTGGACAATCAAGGTGGGTGTATCCAGTGGTGACAATGCTGGTCTGGCACTGGTGTGCTGTGACCTGACGCAGGATGCGGCCAATCCGGTTCTGTTCGACATCCCGCTGGCCGTGGAGGGCAGCATCGACACCAACATGCAGAATTTCAGCCGCCCAGCGGGTATCAGCAATCCCGGGGAAGGCGCTTCCACCGGCTATGTCGGCGTGCAACGTGGTTCCGCCGGTAGTATGAACCTGATTCAGATCGGCGGCGGACAGGACACCTTCGGCCAGGCTCTACCTCCCGGTAGCGGCATTGGTGAGGTGGCCAATCCGATCACCGGCATCGGGCAGGGCGCCGAGCCGCAAGAGGTGGTTTCCGGCACCTTCACGGCCCCGAGCACGCCGGGCACCTATACTTACAGCCTGCAAAATGCGCTGGTGAACGTCATGAGTGAGTATCAGGCACCCCCGACCCACTCGCCGGTAGTCGCCGCCACGGTCGACACGGCTGGCGCGAGCATCACGTTTACCGTTGGTAACTATGCCATTGGCGACATGATCTGCGATGGTGCGGTGAACTCTTACGACATCGACGCTTTCATCTGTGCCCTCAGCGCCCAGTGCGATTACGAAGCTCTCTATCCGAGCTGTGATCGCATGCTGGCGGACTGTAACGGCGACGGTAGCGTTAATTCTTATGACATCGATGGATTTATCGCCGCTGTTGGTGGTGGTTAATCCTGACCGGCGACCAGCCGATTTGACAACTTATGTAAAAAGCCCCGCCGCAAGGTGTCGTGCAATTGCGGCGGGGATTTCTTTTGCGCGGCTCCAGCGGATCATTATCAACAATGGCGCGTTTTTCTGCCTAAGGCGTTATTAAGGATATTGGATCGTCGCCTTGTTCGAGCTGTTGAATCTGTTTGCCGATCGCCTTGAGTAGCTTGTCGCCGCGGAGATCCTGGTCCGCGACCTTACCGTCCGGCCCGATCAGGAACGTGCGGGGAATACCGCTGACATAATACAGCTTGGCGAGTTCGCTCTTGTCGCCGCCCTTGGCCCAAACATGCGTCCAGTTCATTTTTTTCTTGGCGATAAACTTGCGGGCGGTGTCGGCGTCCTGGTCAAAGCTAATACCAATGATGACCAGCCCCTTTTCGTTGTATTGCTCATAAGCTTTTTTGACGTTAGGCAACTCGGCGACGCAGGGCCCGCACCAGGTTGCCCAGAAATCAATCAGCACAACCTTGCCTTGCAGCTTGGATAATTTGAGCTCCTGACCATCCAGGGTGGTCGCCGTGAAGTCCGGGGCAACCTGACCGGGGAAGATCCCCAGCAGCTTGACCTTGTCGATGTTCTGTGTGACCTGGCTCTGGCCGACCGCCAGAGTGATCTCCCGCTTGAGGGAGATGTCCTGGGGTCCGGGGCCTCACCCTGGCGCCGTGCGAATCGCGTAACGCAGCAACTCCAGTTTGTGCCGGCCCGGCGGGATGCCGGTCAGTTTGTACATACCCTTCGCATCCGTCATGGCCCCGATGAGTAAGTCGGAATCGCCTGCTGTTTTAACCATTACGTTGACGTGTTGTAGTGGTTTGTCGTCCAAACCAGACACGCGACCACTTAGTTCGCTGCCACCTGACGTGGCGAAATCGACATCGAGCGTCTTACCCGGGGGCAGCTCGATGGTCTTGGCGAAGAAGGTCGCCCCGTAGGCCCATTCGCGGGCATAGGCCTGCTGCGTGACGCGGTAGCGCTGTCCGCCTGGAAGCAAAGTCTGCATCTGGCGTTCGGCGTTTTTGCCACGGGAGTCGAAGACCGGCATCACCTGGAAGTAGACGTGGGGCGGATCCGCGGGTTTCTCTGAAGACTCGTCAGCGGGCGGTTCGTGTGCCAGCGTGATTTGCGGGTATTTGGTGATCTTGGCTTCCGGTGACCACGGCGACGTTTTGAGTCGAAGATAACTCGGCTCATCGACCTCAATACGCAACTCTTTGCCAATATGGTCTTTGGGCACGATGCCGAGCTTCAGCGCGGCGCCGTGCTCCGTGTGGGCCACGCCGAGATGGTATGCCGCCGTGGGATTGGTAAAGCCCTCCAGCCTGAAATGGCCTTTTTCATCGGTTTTGGTCGTACAGGCGGTCTTGCCGTTGCGTTTCGGGAAGAACATTAGCACTTTTTCGACAGGCCCATGGGCTCTGACTTCCGCCCGCATCTTCGCCTGAATCTCGTCTTCGGAATCGAGATTCCAGGAACCTGCCTGGTGCTCGCTGGTGAAGTACAGCCAGCCCTTTTCAGCGTGCGCCAGGCCGATGCTGACGTCGGCTAGTGGCTGGCCGTCCTTTTTGGAGACGACCACGCCCTCGAGCACGTTCAGAGGCTTCCGTGGCGGTGGTTCGGCCAGAGCCGGGGCGCTGATTAAGATCAGGAAAGCTGGTACCAGACACACGGCCAGCCACCGGCGCGAAATCATCGATAAACACATGGCAAATCCTCCCAATTGCACGCTAGATCGTCCACCAAGTCTATGCCCGAATGCTTGAATCGGTCAACGAAAATCGTTGGCCAATATCAGTGTGATACTTATACCTTGGTATGTTCGGGGGGATGCATTTAAACACTAAGTATGCTGGACCATCGACCCACCGCCCCTAATCTGTCATGGCCGACACGTCCATGCTGCCCTGATAGAGTTGGTGACGCCCGTCACTACGCCCTCGATCTGGCGCCCACCGGTATGACAACATATCCGCTAAGTCTGGGCATGCTACCCGAGCGTGCCATGTGCGGCTGGCGAGTCAACTATGGGCATATCCAAGCGCAATGGCCGCAGCGGAGCAGAACTTCGATCGCTGTGCCCCAGCCGGCTCCCAGGGCTTCATAGCAGCGCAGGTGCGACTCGCCGGTCGGGACGCCGTGCTCCTCCATGCACGCCAGGCAGGTGCGCAGGCGGTTGTTCAACTCGTTGTCGGGCATGCACTGGCAGACGCACTGGGCGCTGACGCCGAAGAAGAACTCGCTCGCGTCGTCCTCGTAGACGTCACAAACCCCGCTGTCCCGCCCGCACGGCGGCGCCAGCGTGCAGTCGTCGAGCGAGCCGGGGTCCGCGCAAACGGCAAGATCGGGCTCGCTCTGATCGTCTTCAAGGGCGAGAGTCTCATCGCACCCACACGGCACTTCGGCGTCGAGCAGATTTTGTAAAGCTTCCGGGCAGCAGCCAGTGAAAACAGCCAGAATCGCACTGAGCGCGCTAATCCGAAGCGCGGGAAACAGACATCGGTTGACTTTGACTGTCATGCTCGAAACCTCCTGCACATCGTGAGTGGCACGGTCT
>JBDRDH010000211.1:0-3103 GCA_043820985.1 Planctomycetota bacterium | reverse complement strand
GCGGCGCCGGCGGGGCCGGATGGGCGACACGTGGTATCTGGACGAGCTCTTCGTGACGATTCGGGGTCGGCAACAGTATCTGTGGCGCGCCGTCGACGAAGATGGCGACGCGATCGACATCCTCCTGCAGTCCCGGCGTGATCGACGTGCGGCCGCGCGGTTCTTCCGAAAGTTGCTGAAAAGCCAGGGCTGCGTGCCTCGACGATTGGTCACCGACAAGCTGCGCAGTTACCCGGCGGCCCGCCGCAGCGTGATGCCTTCGGTCATCCACTGCACGAACCAGTACGCAAACAATCGCGCCGAAGTCTCTCACCAACCGACCCGGCAGCGGGAGCGCCAGATGCGCCGCTTCAAGTCAGCCGCCCACGTGCAACGCTTCGCGTCGGTGCATGGGCTCGTGCAGAATCTCTTCCGGGTCGGCCGCCATTTGCTGCGGTCGGCGCACCACCGCTTGCTCCGAACGAGAGCGTTCGTCGAATGGGATGCGGTGACGTGCGCCTGCTGAACGATGATGGAAACCGAACCATCGAGGGATCGTCACGCCCTCTTCTCGTCACCTTGACAGTGCCTTCGTCGATCATCGTGAGCAGCCGCACGCGGCGGCCGTCGTAGAGCGTCTCGGTCATGAAGTCGAGCGCCCAGGTCTGGTTCAGCACCGGGGGCGCCGTGAGCGGCTGCCGGATCCGCCGCGGCACCCGCCGAGTGGTCCGCCGGGGCAGATTCAGCCGGAGGGCGCAGTACACGCGGTGCACGCGCTTGTGATTCCAGCGGCAGCCTTCGACGCGAAGCCGGTCGAAGCACTTCCAGAAGCCCCAGCGTGGATAGCGGGCCACGACGTCGGTCAGGACGGCGATGACGGCGGCGTCCCGCCGACTCGCTGGCACTGGAGGCCGATAGTACGCCGCCCGCGACAGCCTTACCACGCGACAGGCCCGCTGGCCGGCCAGTTGGTGTTCGCCAACCAGCAGCTCAGCGATCTGTCGCTTCGCGGACGGCTTTACAACTTTCGGTTCAGGACATCCTTGATGGCGGCGTTCTCCAGCGCCCGGTCTGCGTACATGCGCTTGAGCTTGGCGTTTTCCGCCTCGAGCTCGCGCAGGCGCTTGACGTCCGAGACCGAGGCGCCGCCGTACTTGCTCCGCCACTTGAAGAACGTGGCCTTGCTGACGCCATGTTTCCGCAGGAGGTCCGCCACCGGTACGCCGCTCTCAGCATCCTTCAGGATCCCAACGATCTGGCTCTCACTGAATTTCGACTTCCGCATGACCGCTCCTGACTCCGAGCAGTCTACTCTTAGGTGTCAGGCGATCGGGGAAGCTTACGAAAGCAAGCTGAAAGATGCCATGCACAGAATCGAAGAGTTGTTCCAAACAGAAGGGTTGTACTGATAAGACTCGGGGCGGCTTCTCCCCGCCCGGAGCAGGCCTACACCGCTTTCATCAAATGGTCGCACACATAATCTATATCGTCGTCCGATAACATAGGATCGATGGGTAGGGAAAGAGTCTCTTGAGCGACGCTTTCGGTGACCGTCAGGGCTTTACTTCCCAATAGATCAAGGTCCCGATACACCGTTCGTTGATGTGCCGGCGGGGAGTAATTCAGCGCCGCTTGAACGCCCTTCTCTCGAAGGGTGTCGAACACCTGATTCCGATTTCGAACACAAAGAGCAAATTCACGGCGCACCGGATCAGATTCCGGCCGGAAGGAGGCCAGCGTAATACCGTCCCTATTCTGTAGACGAGATTCGTAATGTCCGGCAATCTGTTTCCGCCGTTCCGTCCAGGCGGGCAGATATTCCAGTTTTGTCCTCACCACGGCGGCGTTCACCGGTGACATCTTCACATTGAGGCCATCCACTTGCTGGTCGTTCCCGCTATGCGGTATCTGTTTTGTCCCCGGGCTCAATCCATAATTACGATACATCTCCAGCGTATCCCGTAGGGAACAATCGGCCGTCGCGACCATTCCGCCACTGCCGATACCGCCGATTTGTTTGGTTGAAGTGGTGCTGAAGCAAACTAAATCGGCAAAGGCCCCCATAGGAAGACCGAAATCCCGGGATGCGGTAGCCAAAGCCGCGTCTTCAACGATGAGAAGATTGTTTTGGCGGGCGATGTGCTGAAGCTGCTTGACATTGGCCGGATGTCCGTACAAATCAACCGGCAGCAGGCAGCGCGTACGTTCCGAGATCAAGGGCTCCACAAGATCCGGGTTCATCGTGTAATCCGAGGCGAGAACATCACAAAAAACCGGTTTGGCTCCGCAATTCACTATGGCGCTGGTGGTGGACATGTCGGAATTGGCGACCGTAATGATTTCATCACCGTATTGCACGCCCGCGGCCTTCAGGGCCAGTATTAGCGCTGCCGTACCGGATTGCACGGCGGCTACGTATTCGAGGCCAATGTATTCGGAGAACCTCTCTTCGAACTCGAGTAAGAGGTCGGGGAAGTCCCAATAATCGCCGAATAGTGCCGGTTCAATGGCTTCCAGAATTTGTTTGTTGATTTGTCGGTTGAAGAGGTGGGCTTTTGAGCGGGGAACTTTCCAGGCGGCGGCTGCCGATGTTTTGGGTGAAGGGGGTTTACTTTTCATGACCTGCATACCTTATTCGTAATAGACTCGCACGTAAAGGGAGCCATTGCCTCGAACCATGACTTTGTTATCCATGGACTTGAATAGATGCTAGCGTTTCACCTCCAACCAACAAGAAGGAGAACCGAGTGAAAATACTGAAACCGGATCATATATATTCCTCTCCTCGGTATGCGCCGGGGATTCTGGCCGGGAATACCATCTACACCGCGGGGCGTGTGCCGGTTGACCTGAACGGAGATGTTGTCGCCCCCCATGACGCCGGCGCCCAAACCGAACAGATCCTGGATTGTCTGGAAGCCATCTTGGCGGAAGGGAACGCCACCTTTTCGGACGTGGTGAACATTCACACCTACTATCTCCATGAAGAGGATATGCCCGCCATTCTTGACGTACTCCACGCACGTGTGAAGAGCCTACTACCCCCGCATACCGGCAGCCGTCAGATCAGTACTTCCTGGGAACACAAAGGTATTCGTCTGGAACTCGAAATGACGGCGGTGAT
>JBDRDH010000210.1:0-27403 GCA_043820985.1 Planctomycetota bacterium | reverse complement strand
GTCTGTCTCGTCGGGATTCTGGTGGCGGTGGCACTGCGGCGGCACATGGTGATCGAGCAGAAGCTACCGTTTCCGGTGGGTACGGCCAGTGCCGAGATGCTGCGCGAGCTGCACTCGCGCGGACGCGAGGCGCTGCTGCGCATCATCGCGTTGGGATCGGGCGCGGCGGTGGCGGTCGCCACGTCGTTGTCCCTGCACTTTTTCCACCCGCGCATCCCGGACATCCCGCTGGTCATACAGGGCTTCGCCGTCAAATCGCTGACGTTCGCGTTTCAGCCGATCATGTGGCTAATCGCGCTAGGCGGGCTGATCGGCTTTCGCACCTGCGTATCGTTGCTGCTGGGTTCCATTCTAGCCTATGGCGTGCTGGCCCCCTCGTTGATCCGTAACGGACAACTGCTGCTTACCGTGAGCGAGCCGTTGCCGGAGCTGCCGGTGGGATTCGTGCTGAATCCGCAAGAGTACCCGAACCTGCGCTATAACGCGCATCGCGGCCAGTTGGAGTGGCGCGGCAGCATGTCCGCCGTCCAGCAGGATGCGCTCTTGGGATTGAGTGCTGATGTGGCTTACCAGCAGGCTGTTCAGCGACTGCATTTGCGCGCGCTGCCGGGACAGGTCGGCGCGGATACCGTGGCTGATCCGTTTAGTGAGAACAAGCTGCGGCGCGCTGCACCGAATTACAGCGATATGCTGCTATGGCTGGTCTGGCCGGGTGCGACGTTGATGGTTGTCTCCTCGTTGGTTTCCTTCGCGTTCTCGTGGCGTTCCGTAAAGGTGTTGTTGACCGGACGCGATCTGCGCATGGCAAGCGCGGGGCAACCGGGACGCCCGGCGCGCTGGTTCGTCGTCGCCCTGGTGATCGTGCTGACTCTGTCGGTCACGCTGCAAATATCGTTTTTCAACGTCATCTGGTGGGCGGCCATCATCGCGGTCCTGCTGGCCTTCGTGCTGGCGATTGTGGCCGCGCGCGTTTCGGGCGAGACCGGCATCACGCCCGTCGGCCAGATGGGCAAGGTGGCGCAGTTGTCGCTGGGGGCGCTGGCTCCGCAAAGTGTGGCGCCCAACCTGATGGCCGCTAACGTGGCCAGCGGGGCCGCCAGCCAGGCGGCGGATCTGCTCCATGATCTCAAGTGCGGCCATCTGCTCGGTACAGCGCCACGCTGGCAGTTCCTGGCACAAATCTGCGGGGCGGCGGTTGGCGCCATGGTTGGGTCAGCCGTGTACCTGCTGATGATCTCCGATCCCCAGACCCAGTTAATGAGCCCCGAATGGCCGGCGCCCGGCGTCATCACGCTGAAGATCGTGGCGGAACTCTTTCAGATTGGCTTCCACCAGATCCCCGCCGGTACCGGTCAGGCCATGCTGATTGCCGCCGCGCTTGGCATCCTGCTACCGGTACTGGAGAAGGTGCTGCCAAGCCGGGCCGGCAGGTTCCTGCCCAGCGCTGCGAGCATCGGTCTGGCGTTCGTGATCCCCGGCTCGCAGGTATTCGCGATCTTTCTCGGCGGTCTGGCGGCGTTGATCCTGGTCAAGTGTTGCAAGACCTGGACGCAACGCTTCCTGGTGGCGATCTGCGCCGGCGTCATAACCGGCGACATCCTGGCGGACGTCAGCATTGTGCTCCAGAAGACGATTGCCTCCTGATTCCAGGGAATCGTGACAAGGAGTTGAGGATGGCGAAATGGCCCTGGATTGAGCGACAGTTCAACTTTGACTATCCACCCACGAAATTCCCGGACGTGCTCGCACGGCTGCGCGGTACGCCGGCGCGCGTCGAGGAACTCGTCGCGGGGCTCGGCATAGAGGTACTGACCGGGAGTGACGGCCAGGGCTGGACCATCCAACAGAACATTGGGCACCTGCACGACTGTGAAGTGCTGTGGGAGCGGCGCTTCGAGCAGCTTCTGGCCGGTGAGCCGGAGCTGTGTCCCGCCGACATGAGCAACGCTCGCACCCGCGCGGCGAACCACAACTCACGCGAAATCGGCGAACTCCTGGCGACATTCCGGGCCACGCGTGGACGGATGGTGGTTCAACTTGAAGAGCTCTCGGAAGCCGATTGGGCCCGCACGGCGCACCATCCGCGGCTGAACCAGCCGATACGTCTGGTCGACCTGGTACTATTCATCTGCGAGCACGACGACTATCACCTGGCCCGCGTGCGCCAACTGGTGCAAACCTTAGGCTAGCAATCCGCCGTAAAAGTCATGCAGCGTCCGGGCTCTGTCCCGGATGTCGTAGCAAGAGGATGTTTCTCCCGCGATCCAGGGCCGAGACAGAGCCCGGCCGCTCTGGGACAAAGCTGCGTTCACGGCGCTTGCCATGTTCCGTCGGCGGGGTTATGTGGAGACGTTCGCTGCCTGCGATGCCGGAGGACAATAGATGCCCAGCGAGAGGTTAAGTCCCGCTCAGATCGCCGAGCTGCTCAAGGACTGGCCGGACGAGGCCTGCGATTTGGCCCTGGAGTTGCGCGATTTCGTGCTGGAAGTGACTCCACAGTTGGCCGAGACGATCGCGTTTCACGCGCTGTGTTATTACAAATCCGACCAACCCCACGGCGTCATCGGCGGCAACGTGTGTATGATCGCGCCACGTGATGACTGCCTGCACCTGAGTTTCATCCACGGTGCCGCTCTGCCGGACCCGCATCATCTCCTGCAAGGCCGCGGCAAGGCCAAACGCCATATCGAATTGCGTGGTCGGCGGGATATAAACCGCGCCGCTTTCAAAGACTTGATCCTGGCGGCGAACGCCCATGATCCGGGCGTGGAATAAGCCGCCGGGCGTTTATTCGCGAGCGGCCCGCATGCTCCACTCCTGCTCGGCTTCGGCCAACTCCGCTTCCAATTCCTCGAACTCCGCGCGCAACTCGGCCAGCAAGGCGGGATTCTGATAGACCTCGGGCTCGCCGAAGCGCTCATGCAGCTCCATCAACTTTGTTTCGCGTTCCATGATCAGTTCTTCGAGTTCGTTCAACTTGAGCTTGATAAAGCGTGTACGCGGTCGGGACGCGGTTGTCGGTTGTTCAGCGGCGCGTGCCGCGGGCTTGGATTTTTTCTTACCAGGGGTGGAATTTGGGCTGGCGGCGTCGATCCTCTGTTGCTCCACCTGGTTGATGTAGTACGTGTAGTTACCCTCGTGGAAGGTGTGCTGGTTGAGGCGCATCACCAGCAGGCGGTCGCAGATGCGATCGAGGAAATAGCGGTCGTGGCTGACGGCGATAATCGTGCCGACGAAATCCCTCAGAGCCTTTTCGAGGACCTCGCGCGCGGGAATATCCAGATGATTGGTGGGCTCGTCCAGCACCAGTACGTTCGGCGTTGACAGGATAATCTTCAGCAGCCGCACGCGCGATTGTTCACCGCCGGAGAGTGTGCCCACCAGCTTGAAGGGATCCTCGCCAGTGAAAAGAAAGCGGGCGGCATACGAGCGCGCCTGGCTTTCGAGCATATCGGGTCGGACGGCGAGGATTTCCTGCACGATGGTATGGGCGGGATTCAACTCGGTCGCCTCCTGGGCGTAATAGCCAATGCCCACCTTGGCATCAAAGTGATAGCGGCCGGCGTCGGCGGGTACCTCACCGAGCACAATCTTGAGCAGAGTGGTCTTGCCGGTTCCATTGGGGCCGGTGATACCCAGGCGCTGCCCGACCGGAACGGTCAACGAAAGATCCGTGAAGAGCACCTTTTCGTCATAACCCTTGCACAAACCCTGAACTTCAAGCACGTCGCGTCCGGCCCGCAAGTCAACCGGGCCTTTTTCAAACCGTATGCCAGCCCGCTGGCGTTCGGCGGGTTTTTCCAGGGTGAACTCACCTGCCTTGAGCCGGCGTTCGAGGCGTTTCCGGCGGCCTTTGGCCTCCTTGGTGCGTTGCTTGCCCATGTGTTTGGTGATGAAGGCGCGCTCTTTGGCCAGGAATTCCTGGTCCTGGGTGAATTGACGCCGTTGCGTCAGGCGGCGCACATCGCGCGTCTGGACGTAATTCGTATAGTTCCCCGGATAGGAGAGCACCTGGCAGTTCTCAATCTCGAGAATATGGTCGGCCAGGCGATCCAGCAGGTAACGATCGTGCGAAACAATCATCGCTCCGCCATGATGGCCCACCAGGAATTTCTCCAGCCAGCGGACGGCATCGATATCCAGATGGTTGGTTGGCTCATCCAGCAACAAAAACCGTGATTCCCGCAAGAGTAACTTAGCCAGTGCCGCTCGGCATTTCTGGCCACCCGACAGCGCTGCCATCGGCAGCTCATAGTCGGTTTTCTGGAATCCCAGCCCGCCCAGGATTTCACCCAGCCGCTGCTCGAAGGAATATCCGCCGGCGGCCTCAAAAAGCGTGTTGACCCGATCGTACTCGGCCATTAGACGATCCAGTTCGCCTCTGGACGACTGACCGGACATCTGCTCCGAGATAGCATGCAGCTTCTGCTCCAGGGCCAGCACCTCGGCGAAGACGCTCAGGACCTCGTCGTGGAGAGTCTGGCCTTCACCGATCTGGGGCTCTTGTGGCAGATAGCCGATTTCCAGCCCTTTCGAGCGCGTGGCGGTACCCGTATCAGGCGCCAGCATACCGGCCATGAGGCGAAACAGCGTGGTCTTGCCACTGCCGTTCGGGCCCACCAGGCCAATAGTCTGGCCGGTGTTGAGCTCAAGCGTCACGTCCTTCAGGACCACCTGCCCGCCGAACTGCTTGCAGACATTCTGGAGTCGAATCAAACCCATGTCGCTGAGTCTACCACACTCCGTGTCAGAGTTTGAACAGCTTCCGTGAGAAGGTTGCCCCCGGCTGGTATTCTCGTCCGGCTTGTATCCGGATCGATCCTCGGTGATCATGCTCAACTGGATACTATAGTGCGAGCCTGCCGGTTGACGCCGATAACCATGGGAGTTTCCCGATGCGAATTATATGCATTGGTTTAACGGGAGCTTTACTTACTGTTTGCTTATCAAGTGGTTGCACGGCTGCCCGCCGCGTGGATCTCAAATCCACCACGGGTGGCAATGCGGCGTTGTTCAAGCAATTCCAGGCCTACGATGGCCGGCGTGGACGGCCGATCTCCTTCACCGAGGTGGTCCGCCGCTGCGCCGCGGCGGATGTGATCTTCTTCGGCGAAGAGCACTCCGATCAAATCTGCAACCAGTTGGAAGCCCAGCTCCTATACGCCCTGGCGGCCGAGCGGCGTCCGCTGGCCCTGGCCATGGAGTTTTTTGAGGTCGACACCCAGCCCACTCTGGATGCTTACCTGCGCCGTCGAATCGCCGAGGAGCCCTTCCGGAAGGAATCTCGCCAGGGCCAGGCCTACGTGCGCTCTCACCGGCCACTGGTCGAGTTATGCCGAGCAACAGGAATGCCAGTCCTGGCGACAAATGCGCCGCGAAGACTGGTCAGGGCCTACCGCAAGTCCGGCCTGGATTATGAGGAATATCGTGCCGGGCTCGAACCCGCCGAGCAACGCTGGTTACCGCTGGAGAATGAGTACCTGGAGGGACCCTACGCCGAGCGCTTCTTTGAAATGATGAGCGACCATGGTCCGGCGAGTATGCCAGCCATGCCGGCGAGTATGCCAGCCATGCCAGCGAGTATGCCGGCCATGCCGGCGAGTATGCCGGCCATGCCGGCGAGTATGCCAGCTATGCCGGCAAGTATGCCAGCCATGCCAGTGTCCATGCCCGCCACGGCACCCGCCAGCCAGCCCTCATCCGCGCCAACGACCGCCGCTACTGACACAATGCCAGCATCACAGCCTGTTTCACAGCCTGTTTCACAGCCAGCATCACAGCCTGTTTCACAGCCCGCGTCAATGCCCGCCGTGGACTCTTCCGAAATGCCGCATCCGCCACCAGTCTCGCAGCCAGCCCAGCCCGCGCCACCCAAGATCAACGTTAAGGATTTCTACCGGGCGCAATTGCTGTGGGACCAGGCCATGGCTGAGTCACTGGCCGAATTCAGCGAACGGTTTACCAATCATCGGCTGATGTTGATTGTGGGAGTGTTCCATGTCGCTCACGATGGTGGCACCGCAACCAAATATCGACAACGGCATCCGCGGGATCACACCATCACGATCGTATACCGCAGTACCAACGATGACACCCTGAGCTTCGACGACGCGGACCGGGACGCTGGTGATATCGTGATTTACGGCATCGAGCCGCCACCGGAAGAAGAAAAACCAGAGCCCCCTGAGTCCATGAAAGAGATGCCCCCGACCGAGTCCTGAGAGACGCGTGACAAAGACCTCGACACTATGGAATTGCTCGGGCTCGTGACGGCTTCTGGCACGCAAGTTGCAGTTATAGTCACGGAATCAGTGACTCTGACGAGAGCGTATACGCCCGCGGCAGACGTGCCGCTAAGATTGTCTTTGCAGAAACTCCCTCAGGAGTATGGGTACTATGACCCGCGGTAAGGCCTCACGCGCAGCTCATCCCGACCTGGAGCCACTCTTTTGTCCACAATCCATCGCCGTGATAGGTGCTTCCCGCAAACCCGGCACGGTCGGGTATGCCCTGGCTCACAACCTGGTGTATGGCGGCTATACCGGCGTTGTCTATCCGGTAAATCCACAAGCCAGGAGCATCCTGGGCAACCGTTGCATACCGAGCATCTCGGCGATTGACGAGCCGGTGGATCTGGTGGTCCTGGCCATCCCCGCTCCCTTGATTGAGAAAGCCATTATCGAAGCGGCGGATCACGGGACCCGGCACTTTGTCGTCATCTCGGCCGGCTTCAAGGAGATCGGTGGCGAGGGTAAAGCGCGTGAGGAGCGTTTGAAAGTGATAGCCCGCGAGCGTGACCTGGTAATCGTCGGACCTAACTGCCTGGGGGTCATTAACACCGCGCCAACCGTGTGCATGAATGCCACTTTCGGCAAGGACATGCCAGCCGCTGGTTCGCTGGGCCTGATCTCACAGAGCGGTGCGTTATGCACGGCCCTGCTGGACTATGCGAAAGGTATTGGGATTGGTTTTTCGCGTTTCATCAGCTTTGGCAACAAAGCCGCCGTCAGTGAACTGGATCTGCTGCGCTCGCTGGCCACCGATCCATACACCAAGGTCATCCTGATGTACGTCGAGGAGCTTGGTCAGGGGCAGGTTTTCGTCGAGACCTGCTACGAGATTACGCACGGCGCCAATCCCAAGCCCATCCTCGCCATCAAGACCGGACGCACTTCGGAGGGTGCCGCGGCGGCGGCCTCGCATACCGGCTCGTTGGCCGGCTCGGATGAGGTCTATGACGCCATCATGACCCAGGCCGGCGTCATGCGGGTTGAATCAGTCAAAGACCTGTTCGATTACGCCGAGGTTTTCGCCGATCCGATTCTGCCCCACGGCCGCTCGACCGCGATTGTCACCAACGCCGGCGGGCCGGGAATCATGGCCACCGACGCCTGCATCCGCGGCGGCCTGAAACTCGCGCGCTTCCAGGAGTACACGCTCAAATCACTACGTTACCAGATGCCGGCGACCGCCAGCATTAAGAATCCGGTCGACGTGATCGGCGATGCCCGCAGCGATCGCTATCGCGCAGCGCTCGACGCGGTTACCTCGGACGAAGGCGTCGATCAGATCCTCGTGATCGTCACGCCGCAGACCATGACCGATGTAACCGAGATTGCCGAGGTTATTCGCGAGTCCAAGAGCTTTTGCGGCAAGCCAATTGTCGGCTCGCTGATGGGGCACGTCGATGTTGGTGCCGGCGTGCAATTACTGCAGAAGTCCGGCGTCCCGACCTACACCTTCCCGGAAGACGCCATGCGGGCCATGGCCGCCAAGTGCCGCTTCGCCGAGTGGACGCGTTCCAAGACGGCGGGCTACAAGCAGTTCGAGGTTGATGACCAGGCCGTGGCGCGGATCATGCAGGCCGAGGCCGCTGCCGGTCGGAACCAGCTCGTCGAACTCAAAGCCCTCGAATTGTTCCAGCACTATGGCTTCCCCACCGTGCCCTTCAAACTGGCCCAGACCGCCGAGGAGGCTGCCGCGGCGGCAGCCGAAATGGAATTCCCGGTGGTGCTCAAGATATCCGGCCCTGAAATCCTGCATAAAACCGACGTTGGCGGAGTGCGTCTGAACCTGACGGACGAGGACGCGGTCAAGACCGCCTTCAACGAGATGGTCGCGACCGTGAAAGCGAAGATGGGGCCGGACGTCGAAGTCTGGGGGGTGCTGGTGCAGAAGATGCTGCCCATCGGTAAGGAAATCATCCTGGGCATGACCCGTGATCCACGCTTTGGCCCGCTGCTGATGTTCGGCCTGGGCGGGATTTATACCGAGGCGCTGCGCGATGTTTCTTTCCGCCTGGCACCCTTGCGGCAGGAAATGCCCGGCGAGATGATCAAGGAGATCCGCTCGTATCGCCTGCTCGGGGGTGTCCGCGGCGAAAAACCCTCGGATGTCGATGCGATTGTGGACTGCCTGCTGCGTTTGTCACAACTGGTCACTGAGCATCCCAATATCAAGGAACTGGACATCAACCCGCTGATGGTTTACAGCCGTGGCCAGGGTGCCATGGTCGTCGATGCGCGGATCATCCTGGCGGACACGTAGCCGCCGACATAATCGCAGCGCCGTGGGTGCCCCACCTCTTCAGAGGTGGGGGACACGAATGTTCCCACGATTCGTGTTCCCCACGGCTAAAGCCATGGGCCACCCAGTGTAGGCCAACCGGAGAGCCGTACTATGTCAACCAATTGGACGCAGCGCTACGCTGACAAGATTGTCTCGGCCGAGGAAGCCATTGGTCTCATCCGTGCGGGGGATCGTGTATTTATTGGTTCGGCCTGTGGCGAGCCGCAGGAGTTGGTCCGCACCATGAGCCGGCTGGGCAACCAGATGACTGATACCGAAGTCATACACGTGCTGACACTGGGCGTGGCACCCTATACCGATCCGCGCTACGCCGCTAATTTCCGCGCCAATGCCTTCTTCATTGGGAATAGTGTCCGCGGGGCGGTCAACGAGGCCCGCGCGGACTACACTCCGGTCTTCCTCTCGCAGGTTCCGGCCCTGTTCCGTTCGCACCGCTTGAATATCGACGTGGCGCTGGTGATGATCAGCCCACCCGACGAGCATGGTAACAGTAGCTTGGGTGTATCCGTGGACATTACCAAGTCGGCGGTGGAGTCGTCTAAGCTGGTAATCGCCCAGGTCAACCAGCATATGCCGCGCACGCTGGGCGATTCGTTCCTGAACGTCAACCAGATTCAGCACCTGGTACCGCATGACGAACCACTGCTCGAATGGCCAACGGGTGGCGAGCCCGACGAAGTCACGCGCCAGTTGGCCAGCAACCTGGCGCGCCTGGTGCCGGATGGCGCCACTCTGCAATTAGGTATTGGCCGGATCCCGGACGCCGTGCTCGGCCTGCTGACCAACAAGCACGATTTGGGTATTCACACCGAGATGTTCTCCGACGGCGTACTGAAGCTGGTGGAGGCCGGCGTGATCACTGGCAAGCACAAGTCGCTGCATAAAGGCAAAATCGTCGGCAGCTTCGCGGCTGGCAGCCAGCCGCTTTTCCAGTTCCTCGATAACAATCCCCAGATCGAGATGCACCCCTCCGAGTACACCAACAGCCCGTTCATCATTGCCCAGCATGACAACATGGTGGCGATTAACTCGGCTCTGGAGGTCGATCTGACCGGACAGGTCGTCGCCGACTCGCTGGGGCAGATCCTATACAGTGGCCTGGGCGGGCACGCCGATTTTATGCGCGGCGCCGCCCTGGCCAAAAATGGCAAACCCATCATCGCGGTACCCAGCACCGCCGAGACACCCGACGGTTTGTGTTCGCGCATCGTCGCCACGCTCCAGAAAGGGGCCGGCGTGATTACCACGCGCGGCGACGTGCATTACGTGGTTACCGAGTACGGCAGTGCCTATCTGCACGGCAAGACCATGCGCGAACGGGCCATGTCGCTGATCAGTATCGCGCACCCGGACTTCCGCTCCGAGCTATTGCACGCCGCCAAGCGTCGGCGGATCGTCTATCCCAATCAGATCATGCCACCACCCCAGGCGCCTTATCCGGCCCAGTACGAATCGACCTTCAAGCTGCGCGACCAGAGCGAGGCTTTCGTGCGCCCGATTCGTCCCGACGATGAACCGTTGATGCGCGAGATGTTCTATGAGTTCAGCGCGCAGACCGTATACCTGCGCTATCATGCCTCACTCAAATCGATGCCGCATAACAAGCTGCAAGTCTTTTGCAACGTTGATTACGACACCGAGATGGCGCTGATCGTCCTGGTCGGAACCCCCGGTAATGAAGAGGTTGTGGGTGTTGGCCGCTATATGACCGACGCCGCCAAGGAAAGCGCTGAAGTCGCTTTCACGGTCTCCGACAAGTACCAGAAAAACGGTCTGGGGACGGTCCTCTTTGAGCAACTGGTCGAAATCGCCCGGTCCCATGGCATCCGCTTTTTCCATGCTTATGTGCTTGTGGAAAATTCCGGCATGTTGAAGATATTCCATCGCTCGGGCCTGAACATCGAGACATTCAAGGAAGGCGATGTGGTCAAGGTCTCCATGACGCTTCCGGAAACCGCCACCGAGGAGCGCTAAGGCGCCCTGCGATCCAACACGTTTGAACGAATGGCGGCCTCTTAAAAACGTGCCATGCAGCCACGCTGGAGCTGGTCCATGCGAAATAGTGAATTAGCCGGCTGGGAAGACCGCTACCCGGATAAGATCATGACCGCCGATCAGGCGGTCGCCTGGGTTCAGGCTGGCCAGCGGGTCTATATCGGCTCCAACGCCGGCGAGCCCCAGACCCTGGTCAAGGCCCTCAGCGCGCGTGACGATCTGCTCGATACCGAAATCATCCACATCCTGACGCTGGGCGTGGCGGCGTATGCCGAGCCGCAACTCGGTCAGCGCTTTCGACCTAATGCGTATTTCATCGGACCCAACGTGCGCGAAGCCGTGCAGGAAGGCCGCGCCGACTATACGCCCATCTTCCTCTCCGAGATTCCGGAGTTGTTCCGTTCGGGTCGCGTACCGATCGACGTCACGCTGATCTCGGTCAGCCCGCCGGATGCGCATGGCTATTGCAGCTATGGTGTCTCCTGCGACATTGGGGCCGCCGCGGCTGAAACCGCCAAGGTGGTTATCGCCGAAGTAAACATGCAAATGCCCCGCGTGCTGGGCGACTGCTTCATCCATGTCAATGAGATTGACATCCTGGTCCCGAGCGATCGGCCGGTGCTCGAAGCGCCCCAGACCGAGCTTGACGAGATTTCGCAGCGAATAGGCCGGCACATCGCCAACCTGATCGAGGATGGCTCCACCTTGCAGTTGGGCATTGGCGCCATTCCCGACGCTGTCCTGCATTACCTGGATAATCTCAAGGACCTCGGCGTCCACACCGAGATGTTCAGCGATGGGGTTATCCCGCTGGTCGAGAAAGGTATTATCACCAATAACGCCAAGACGTTACACCGTGGCAAGATCGTCATGAGCTTCTGCATGGGCTCTCCGAAGCTGTACGACTTCGTCCATAACAATCCCTGCGTCGAGTGTCATCCCAGTGAGTACACCAACGATCCCTTTGTCATCGCCCAGAATGACAAGATGGTCTCGATCAACTCGGCCATCGAGGTCGACCTGACCGGCCAGGTCTGCTCCGATTCGCTCGGCTCCCAGTTCTACAGCGGCATTGGCGGACAGGTGGACTTCGTTCGCGGGGCGGCGCGCTCCAAGGGCGGCAAACCGATCATCGCCCTGCCGGCCACTACCGCCAATAGCGTGTATTCGCGCATCGTGCCCTACCTCAAAAAGGGCGCCGGCGTGGTGACCAGCCGCGGCGACGTGCACTACATCGTCACCGAGCACGGCGTGGCTTATCTGCATGGCAAGAACATTCGCGAACGTGCCCTGGCGCTGATCCAGATCGCCGATCCCAAGTTCCGCCCCTGGCTGCTGGCCGAGGCCGAACAGCGCAAACTGCTACCCACCAACACCGTTGAAGTCTCACTTGAATCGCTGCTCTATCCAGAAGAATGGGAAACCTGGGTCAAGCTCAAGGATGGCTCGCGCGTCTTCATGCGCCCGATGAAGCTCACCGACGTGGCGATAATGCGCTCGCTGTTCTACGAGCTGTCGGTCGACATCAGCCACTACCCCTTCCTGACCATGTTCAAGCAGATGCCCGCCGAGCAGCGGGATGAAGTACTCACCATCGACTACGACACTGATATGTGCCTGGTGGCTCTGCCCGGGGCGGCGGGCGATGAGAAAGTCATCGGCATCGCGCACTATCGCCGGGACCCTCACACCAATTTCGCGCATGCCGCGTTCGTGGTGCGCAATGATTGGCAGAACAAGGGCATCGGGCGAGCCTTGATGGAAAAGCTGGTTGAAATCGCCCGCGCCCGCGGCATCGCCGGCTTCACCGCCGACGTGGTCGAATCAGACGAGAGCCTCTTGCGCTTGTTTCACAATTGCGGCTACGCCGTCGAGGGCGACGCCCGCGCCGGCTACACCCGCCTGATCGCCCCCTTCGAAAAACAGGAACCCCGCCCAAAACCATAGTCCCCCCAATCAGAGCCCGAAGCGCCAGCGAGGGTTAACCTCGCACCCCTCAAATCCGAGCCCGAAGCGCCAGCGAGGGTTAAGCGCACTCGCGCCAGACCCTTCATCTGTCCTGCAATACCTTTCGCCGACTTCGCAAATAAACCACCAACAGCGGCAACAATACCGCCAGGCAAGCGGCGTTCATCACCAGCAGCCACCACGGCCGCGCCCACGTACCCGTCCGCACCTCGATCAGATCGCTGACGCCGAACACGGCGAAGGCCACCGCTGCCAGGATAAGTTGCATCCGCGTGCGACCACGTCGGCGGCGCATGAGAAAAACCGAAATCACGGCGGCGATTTCCCACACCGCGAATTCGCAATAGTTAAACACCTGGTGGATGGTCAGCTCGAACACTCCATCTCCCCCGCAAAGGCCTCGTCCACGCGCTGGCAGATATAGTGATATGCCAGGGTATGACCTTCCTGAATGCGCGCGCTGGCTGTGTGCGGCACCCGCAGGACATGCGTGCACAACTCCGCCAGCTTATCTCCCGCCGCGCCGGTGAAGCCCACTACCACGGCTTCCCGCTCCACCGCCAGCCGAACCGCCGCCAGCACGTTCGGCGAATCGCCACTGGTACTCAACGCCCAGACGACATCCCCCGCATGTGCCAGCCCCTCAAGTTGCCGCGCAAATACACGCTCGAAACCGAGATCGTTACTGATCGCCGTCAACGATGAACTGTCCGTCGTCAAAGCCACCGCCGGCAGCGCTCGCCGCTCATGCAGAAAACGCCCCAACAGCTCGGCGGCGATATGCTGTGCGTCGGCCGCGCTGCCCCCATTACCAAAAATGTACACCCGCCGACCCGCCCGTAAAGCTTTGACGATCGCATCCGCGATGGCATCCAGCACTTCGCCGGCGGACTCCAGCTCGCGCGCCACGCGCAGATGCTCATCCAGGACGCTCTTCCACTGGTGGGATTCGATGCCCATTAACTGCCTTTCGTTTCCACGGCCCGGATGCGTTCAAGTTCGGCGGTCGTGCTATAGCCTTCGACCAGGTCGATCAACACCACTCGTCCGCCCCGCGCTTCGACGAACTCCCGACCGACCACACCTTTACCGGCCCAGTCCGACCCTTTCACCAGCACATCCGGCGCGACCCGTTCGATCAAACTACCGGGATCCGGCTCGTCAAAGATAACGATATAGTCCACGACTTCCAGGGCCGCCAGCATGCGTGCCCGGTCGTTCTGTCGCCGAATGGGCCGATCGTCACCCTTGTTCAAAGCCTGTATGGAAGCATCACTATTCAACCCAACCACCAGTCGGCTGCCGAGGGCCTTGGCTTTTTCGAGCAACTCCAGGTGTCCAGGATGCAGGATATCAAAGCAGCCATTGGTGAACACCACGGTTTCGCCGCGCTGTCGCCGGGCACCAAGTTCGGCGTGCAATTCGCTTACGTTCCGGATCTTACCGCGACTGCGGTCGGCGTCCGCCCGCAGATCCTGCAAAATCTCTTCGTGCGTGATCGGCACGCAGCCGAACTTGCTGACCTCCAGGCCGCCGGCAATGTTCGCCAGTTTGATGGCCTGTTCCAGCGTGGCGCCCGCGGCGGAGGCCGTCGCCATCATGGCCAGAACGGCGTCACCGGCGCCCGTGTTGTCATAGACCGCCCGCGGGGTGGTCGGAAAATGCTCGCGGTGTCCGTCCTGGCGCACCAGCAGAGCCCCGTCACGCCCCAGCGTCACCACGATAGCCTGCAACTCCAGTTCCTTGACCAGCGTCGCCGCGGCCGCGGGCACTTCATCATCGGACAACGCGCGCCCGCAGCCGATTTCAAGCTCGGCCCGATTCGGCGTCAGCACACTCGCCCTGCGATACTTGTCCCAGTCGGATGTCCGGGCCGGATCCACATAGACCGGCTTGCCATGTTCCCGCGCCGTGCCGATCACCGCGCGACACAACGCCGGCGAAAGCAAACCCTTGCCATAATCTTCCAGGCAGACCACGTCGGCGGTATCAGCCGCGACGGCGACGGCTTGCTGAAGCGCTTGGGCGTCCTCCGCCGTGGGTGGTTGAATAACCTCGTCATCGACCCGCAGGATCTGCTGCCGATGGCGGTGCTCGGCCAGGCCGACCAGCCGCGTTTTGGTGATGGTCGGGCGATCCGTGACGCGCAGCAGGCCGGCCGTCTCCGCGCCGGCGTCCGCCAGAAATCGCTCCACGCGCTGCCCGAATGAATCATCTCCCAGCAATCCGAAACAGCGCACACTCGCCCCGAGCGCCCGTACGTTTAGCGCCACCGAGCCGGCCCCGCCTACCCGATCCTGTCTTTCGACTACCCGCAGCACCGGGACGGGTGCTTCCGGGCTGATCCGTTCGGCGTCGCCGATGACATACCGATCGAGCATGAAATCGCCCACCAGCAAAATCCGGGCACCGGTGAAACGCTCGACAATGTTCTGGAGATCACTATTCATGCGCGAAATGATACTCGATTCCGCCCCAATTCCCCACCCACCCGGCGACCTCAGATCTTGGGAACCGCATCGCGAAGTTCGTCACCTGCCCTCTATGACCTGTTCGCCCCGCAGGGGCGCAGGCACATTGCCACGGGTGGAGCGTAGCGCAACCCGTGCTTAGAAGGCGGCCCCATTAACAATTCCGCCCTGAATGGGCGGGGGAAACATTCTCATGGACACGGCCGGTAGATCCCAACCTCATCAATCCGTCGTTGCTCCGTGAGATTGGCCCGAAGCGCGTCTTCAACTTGCTCGGCGTTCCAATCAGGGTGCTCCTGGCGCATCCGCAACCTGAACTGCTCGCACTCTTCGTCGAACATATCCCCACCGGCTTTGAGTCGCTCCGCGATCGACATCCGCCGCGCTTGCCGAACCTTGTCGGCATAAATCGCATCAATCAACTCTCGACTAGGCTCGGCCATTCTCCCAGAGCACCTTTCCTGAACCCTGAACCCTGAACCCTCGCTCAAACACACGCGCAGACCTGCTTCGCCGCGTCGGTCAGGTCGCTGGCGGTCTTGAGCTGCGCGATAGCCGCGTCCTTGAGCAACTCGCGGGCGCGCTCGACATTGGTGCCCTCCAGCCGTACGACCACTGGCACGTTAAACCCAACTTCCTTGGCCGCCGTGATCAGTGCCTCGGCGATGACGTCGCACTTGGCGATGCCGCCGAAGATGTTCACCAGCACGGCCTTGACCTTTTCGTCAGCCAGGATGATGCGGAAGGCCTCGACCGCCCCCTCGGCCGAGACGCTGCCGCCGACGTCGAGGAAGTTGGCCGGCTCGCCGCCGTGCAGCTTGATGATATCCATGGTGGACATGGCCAGACCGGCGCCGTTGACCAGGCAGCCGATGTTGCCGTCGAGCGCGATGTAGGTCAGGTCGAACTCTTTCGCGCGCAGCTCGGCCTGGTTTTCCTCGGAGGGATCGAACAACGCCTGGATGTCCGGATGCCGGAACAGGGCGTTGTCGTCAAAGTTGAATTTGGCGTCGATCGCCAGAATCTCACCGTCCGGCGTTTCGATCAGCGGGTTGATCTCCGCCAGCGAGCAATCCTTGTCCAGGAACAGCTTGGCCAGCCGCAGCATGATCTTGGTGGCCGCCTTGGCCTTGTCGCCGGTCAGGCCGATCGCGCCGGCCAGCACGCTGGCCTGGAACGGCTGTAAGCCCAGGTGCGGGTGGAACCAGGCCTTCTTGATCGCCTGCGGGTTCTTCGCCGCCACCTCCTCGATCTCCACGCCGCCCTCGGCACTGGCCATCATCACCGGCGTACGCCGGGCGCGATCGACAACCACACCCAGGTAATACTCCTTGGCGATATCGACGGCCTTGGCCAGCATGATCTTGCCGACCTTGACGCCTTGCGGACCGGTCTGCTTGGAGACCATCGGCTCGGCGAACATGCGCGTGGCGTGCTTGGCGGCCTCGGCGGCACTCTTGACCAGCTTGACGTAACCGGCCTTGCCCCGCCCGCCGGCGTGAACCTGCGCCTTGACGACCACCAGGTTGGCGTTCAATTTCTCAAACGCCGCTTTGGTTTGATTGGCACTATCAATCACCTCCGACGCCGGAACCGGGATACCTACTGCCTGCATCAACTCCCGGGCCTGATACTCATGAGCTTTCATGCGGTTTGCTCCGTCATCGTCACACGGCCAATATCTGTTGCACGCCTCAGAGCCCGCCAGTTTACCCGGTGCGGCAGGGCATGGCCAGTGGCGGGAATGAGCGTGACGCTTCCGGTACGTGCGCGGCAAGTTCAATGGTGTAGCGGTCAGACCACCCGCCGGAATCTCTCTGTTATTTGTATGGCACCGGCATCCTGTTGGATTATTGTATGACCCTGGCATCCTGCCAGTGTAGCCGACGGCGGCCCGCCCGGCCGTCCCTGCTGCCCACCGTGAAAGAGGTTATCGAGATTCACCCGTTGGTGTCGCGCGTCCCAATATCAGCCGTCCCTGGCGGGACTATGTTTCTGGGTGCGTACTAGTCCCCAGCATTTCATACTGGTCTACATTCATTCGTCCCTGGCGGGACTAGGGCTCGGCGGACCGTTTTGTAGTCCCGTCAGGGACGGCATGATTGTAGCCCAGGGCGCAGCCCTGGGACCGTAACGCGTTATACCCATATTCAGTCCCGCCAGGGACGGCTGATAGCCAGCGCTTGCCATGCGACATGTGTGCCACTGTCTCAGAGAACTGATCCGACGTGCTTTGTTTTTATCGATTAGGTTTCCTTCTTGTCTGATACCGCAATATAGCTGTTTATTGCGATATCTCTTATGCAACATATCAGTTGTGCAAGTCCAAATGTGAGTAGTCCGGAGAGTAACGCGCTTGCTCCTGGTAACAACGCGAGCAATGAGCTCCCACGTGTATCTGAAACGCCACTTAACGCCACACAACATACAACCACACCGATAACGATGGCCAGCATGCCAACGACCTCAAGACACCCCGCCGAAAACCTGACTGCCCAGTAGGAGGGCACACTGTGGCCCGGACTCATGGCAGTCCGACCGTAGTTGTCTGCAACTCTTTGTCTTGCGTCGCTGTTCGGCCCCTTGGCTTGCCACTGCCGCGCGCGCTCGGCTTCTTCCGCGAGTTCCCGCGAGTGCCGCTCCTTCTCTCTCTCCCTACGTATGTGTTCACGCTCGGCACGTTCACGACGGTTGCGCTCTTCAGTTTCTGCCCTTTCTGTCTCGATTTTCGCTTGTCGCTGTTGCCAGATTTCTAGCAGCGGTGGGTACGCGCTGATATCAACCGCCTCCCCGCATGTGGCGCATGCAAGGTGTTCCTCAATGCGGTGGGTGTCGATTAGAACCGCTTCGCCACAACGAGCGCACTTGATCTTGACTCTTCTGACAGGCTTTGCTTCAGACATTTCAATTCTCCCCTATTTACGGTCACTTACCGCTATCCACGTGGTCAATCTGCTCTGATACTGTGCAACACCAAACGTCGACCGGATCATTGCTCGAACGGATCAGAAGCATTTGAGAGCACCGAACTGTTGATCTGGCCTATGTGGTGTTGTAAAAAGATGTTGTTACCATCCCTGAGTATGTCAGCGCCGTGCAGCCGTTCGAAAAACTGCTCAAGTGCATCATCATCCAGCGAATCAAGATATTCACTCATCCTATTATAATCGTTCATCCCTGTTTCACCTAATCCTCCGGCTCCAGGACGGTCATGAAGGCTTTTTGGGGGATGTCGACGCGGCCGATGGTTTTCATGCGTTTTTTGCCGGCTTTTTGCTTTTCGAGGAGCTTGCGCTTGCGGGTTACGTCGCCGCCGTAGCATTTGGCGGTCACGTCCTTGCGGAAGGGTTTGATCGACTCGCTGGCGATGATCTTGCCGCCGATGGCGGCCTGGAGGCGGACCTCGAATTGCTGGCGACCGATCGCTTTGCGGAGCTTGGTTAAAAACCGCCGGCCGCGGTTGTCGGCCTTGCTGCGGTGGCAGATCAGGCTGAGCGCGTCGACCTTGGTCATGTTGACCAGAATGTCCAGCTTGACCAGATCCGAAGCGCGAAAGCTCGTCACGTGATAGTCCATCGTGCCGTAGCCACGCGTCACGCTCTTGAGCTTGTCATAGAAATCGTACAGGATCTCGGCGAAGGGGAACGCGTACGTCAGCATCACGCGCTGCGGCGAAAGATACTCCTGCCGCTTGTACTCGCCGCGCTTGGTCTCGGCGAGCTGCATGATCGCGCCGATCGACTCGGTCGGCGTGATGATCTGCATATCAATGATCGGCTCGCGCAGCTCGTCGATCCTGGTGGCGTCGGGCAGATCGCCGGCGGATTCGACGCGTGCGACCGAACCGTCCTTGAGGGCAACTTCGTACGTGACGCTGGGGGCGGTCTGCACGACGCTGACGCCGCACTCGCGCTCCAGCCGCTCCTGGACGATCTCCATGTGCAGCAAGCCCAAAAAGCCGCAGCGGAAGCCGGGGCCGAGCGCTTCGGAATGCTGCGGATTGAAGCTGAAGGATGAGTCATTGAGACTGAGGCGCTCCATCGCCTCGCGCAAATTGTCGTACGTCTCGCCACTGGACGGGTAAAAATCGCAGTAGACCATCAACGCCGGCGGCTGGTAGCCGGGTAGCGGCTTGTCGGCGGGATGGACGGCGTCGGTAATAGTGTCGCCGACGGTGACGTCCTTCAGGGTCTTGATGCTGGGGACCAGGTAGCCGGTCTCGCCGGCGGCGAGCTGGGGGCAGGGGGCCATTTGGGGGCGGAACTTGCCGAGCTCGCTGATGACATACTGCCGCTTGCGACCCATCAGCAGGATCTTCTGGCCCTTTTTGATGGTGCCATTAACAACGCGGATGTAGCAGATCACGCCACGGTAGTCGTTGTACTCCGAGTCGAAGATCAGGACCTGGAGCGGTGCTTCGGGATCGCCGGTCGGCGCGGGCAGGTGCTTGACGATGGCCTTGAGCATCTCCTCGACGCCTTCGCCGGACTTGGCCGAGACGAACTGCACGTTCTCGGCGCTGATGCCGAGGACGTTCTCGATCTCGATGGCGGTGTCTTCGGGGTTGGCGCTGGCCAGATCGATCTTGTTGATGACCGGGATGATCTCAAGGTTGTTCTCGACGGCGGCGTAGGCATTGGCGACGGTTTGAGCCTGGACGCCCTGGGTGGCATCGACGACCAGCAGGGCCCCGTCACAGGCCGCCAGGGCGCGGTCGACCTCGTAGTGGAAATCGACGTGACCGGGCGTGTCGATCAGGTTGAGCATGTACATCTGGCCGTCGATCGGCATGTCGAGCGTGACGGCCGAGGCTTTGATCGTGATGCCGCGCTCGCGTTCGAGGTCCATGTCGTCGAGCGTCTGCTCTTTCATATCGCGGGCGGAGACGGCCCCGGAGCGCTGCAACAGCCGGTCGGCCAGGGTGCTCTTGCCGTGGTCGATATGGGCGATGATCGAGAAATTCCGAATGTACTTACGATCCATGAGTTTTCACTATCAGCCGCCGCGCCTGTAGCGGCCGGCGGCTTGCTGGCCGGGTCCACCGGCAAGATGCCGGAACCACATGATTGACCGGTTACAAACCGGTCCCACATTGGTGCCACACGTGGTCTTGGCTCGCCGCCGCGGGCACAAAACATACATTATAGCGTTCGACACCTCGCGGGCACACGCGGAGGTGCCAGACAATTTACACCGACTGTCCGCTGGTATGCGGTGCCGTTACGTGATGATACTATACCTGGCATGCAGCCGCCTGATGTGCCACAGGATCGATCGGCGGAGCGGGAACGGATGGTGTCACACCAACTGGTGCGGCGTGGTATCCGCGCGCCGGGAGTATTGGCCGCGATGCGCCGGATCCCGCGGGAGTTATTCGTGGCACCCGGCTATGAGAGCCGGGCATACGAAGACTCGGCCTTGGCGATCAGCCACGGTCAGACTATCTCGCAGCCATACATGGTGGCCCGCATGACCGAATTGCTCGAGTTGCGCGCCCAGGATCGCGTGCTGGAGATCGGTACCGGCACAGGCTACCAGACGGCGGTGCTTGCAATCCTGGCCGGTCAGGTCTATACCATCGAGCGCCTGGCCGATCTCAGCCAGCGCGCGGCAATCCTGCTCAATCAAATCGGAATCACCAATGTAACTTACCATCAGGGTGACGGCTCGTTGGGCTGGCCGGAGGAAATGCAGTTCGAGGCCATCATTGTCACCGCGGGTGCACCGGAAATCCCCCCGCCATTATGCCGGCAACTAACCGCTAATGGACGCCTGGTGGTGCCGATCGGAGGGCACCATGAACAAACCCTGGTGCGTCTACGCGGCACGGCCACCGGCCTGCGGCGTGAGAGCTTCCTGAAGTGCCGTTTCGTCAGCTTGATAGGCGAAGCGGGCTGGTGAGATTAACTGGACTCTCTGCGTAATTCCGCGCGACTTAGCATTCCGTCATGGTGTGGGCGGCCAGGATCGTGGAATATCTGCGGATTTTGCCACAATGTATTAGCGTCTAAGCGGTCCGCTCCTCATTGCCTTGCTGAACGTAACATCAGTCCTATAAAGCGATTATAAAAAATGGCCATATGAGAGCCCCGGGTCCGCGCCAGCGGCACGCGATATGCTCACTGTGCTCCACAATGGGAGTCGATAGCCTGGGCTCAACACGATCAGCTCTAAAGGAGACCTCCGCAAAGTTCAGGCCGGCGGTCGGAGAAGCGCTCATGAAAACTGAACTATTACTCGGTGATGAAGCGGTCGCTCTGGGTGCGATTCACGCAGGGATTGGCGGTGCGTTTTCATATCCCGGTACACCCGCAACTGAGATTTTCGAATACATCCAGAAGTGTATACGCGGTACCAAGGGCGTTTCCGCCTTCTGGTCGGCAAATGAGAAAGTCGCCTACGAAGAAGCCCTGGGGATGTCCTACACCGGTAAGCGCGCGATCGTTTCAATGAAGCACGTCGGGCTGAACGTGGCGGCGGATCCCTTCATGAATTCCGCCCTGACCGGCGTCAACGGCGGAATCATCGTGGTGGTGGCCGACGATCCAGGCATGCATTCCTCACAGAACGAGCAGGATAGCCGCTATTACGGCGAGTTTGCCCAGATACCAGTCATTGAGCCCTCCAATCAGCAGGAGTGCTACGACCTCACGATGGAGGCTTTCGAGCTTTCCGAGCGGGTGGGTTTGCCCGTGATGATCCGCATGGTGACGCGCCTGGCCCACAGTCGGTCCACGGTACAGGTCGCCGAGATGGAGATCGGACCGGAACTCATCAAGCAGCGCCCGACCGAGCCCGACCCGAATGCCTGGACGCTGGTGCCGTCCAACGCCCGCCGGCGTTTCAAGCGTCTGGTCGAGCTCCAGGGCACGCTACGGGAATGGTCGGAAAAATCGCCCTTGAACTCGCTCAAGCTGGCTGGTCCGACGGGGGTCATCACCTCGGGTATCGCCTTCAACTATACCCGCGAGGCCCTGGCCAGCAATCCGGATTATTCCTTGCTGCGCATCAGCACCTATCCCGTACCGACGTCGCTGGTGCGTCAATTGGTTTCACACTGTAATGAAATCTGGATTATCGAGGAAGGCTACCCCTTCATCGAGAGTCGGCTGAATGGACTGACCGGCGTACCGGGCAAGGCGATTCGCGGCAAGTTGAGCGGTGATATTCCGATCACAGGTGAGTTGACGCCGGACATTGTGGCCAGCGCGCTCGGTGGGGTGAGCGCGGCATCCGTGCCGGAGGAGGAGAATCTGGCGGATCGCCCGCCGGCCTTGTGCCGGGGTTGCCCGCACGCGGATACGTTCAAGGCGATCATTGATGCCACCCAGCCGCGGCCGGAGTCGATCCTGTTTAGCGATATCGGTTGCTACACGCTGGGTGTTCTGCCGCCGTATAAAGCGGTGCATTCATGTGTCGATATGGGAGCTTCAATCGCCATGGCGCATGGGGCGGCGCAGGCTGGGGCGCATCCGGTCTTGTGTACGATCGGCGACTCGACATTTACACACTCCGGCATGACACCGTTGATCGGCGCTATCCGGACAAACGCCAACATGACCGTCTTCGTTTTGGACAATGCCACCGTCGCGATGACCGGCGGGCAGCAGACCATGGCTTCCGGCGACGATTTGATCGCACTGCTGAAAGGCTTGGGGGTCAAGGATGACCATCTGCACCTTATTGACCCATTGCCCAGGAATCACGCCGAGAACGTCGAAGTGGTTACGAAAGCCATCAACCACAACGGACTATCGGTGATCGTTGCCAGGCGACCCTGCATCTTCGAGGCCCAACGGGAGGCTAAACAGAAGAAAAAGCAGAAATCCAGCCAGACGGCCACGGCCGCGGCGCGGACTTAGCATGTCGAATGGTACGGCATCGTGGCTGCCGTCTCGGTTGCGCGACCGGATATTGAAGTACGCAATGAACAGGAATGGTATCAGCCCCGCACGACATCGGCCGCCGGTCGGCCATGGCGGGATAATTAAAGCTTCGCAGAGGGTAAACCCGTGGAACAAAACCTGATTCTGGCAGGTGTTGGCGGACAGGGAATTCTGACAATTGCCCGGGCAATCTCAATCGCCGCCCTACAACGCGGCCTGGTCCTCAAGCAAGCTGAAGTGCATGGCATGTCGCAACGTGGCGGAGCGGTGCAGTCACACTTGAGACTGTCGAGTCGCGAATTGTTCAGCGACCTGATTCCCCTGGGTCAGGCCGATATCGTCTTATCCGTCGAGCCGTTGGAGTCATTGCGCTATACGCAATACCTGAGCAACGACGGTGTGGTCGTCGCCAGCACCAATGCCTTTGTGAACATCGATAACTATCCAGCGGTCGAGCAAACTCTGGATCGTATCTCGGAGTATCCCCGGCACGTACTACTGGACGCTGACGGTTTGGCCAAGAAGGCTGGTTCGGCGCGTTCCGCCAATATCGTCATGTTAGGCGCCGCCTCGTTGTTTCTCGAAATCGGTGCCCGGGAACTCGAAGACGCCGTGGCCGAAATGTTCGGCAACAAAGGGCCGGCGATTATCGAGACCAATCGCCGGGCTTTCCGCATCGGGCGCAACGCAGCGACCGCTTATCGTGAGGGACTATCTCGCGGAGCGAATTCGCGCACCGTCCGTGAGTGGATAGACGCCATACCGATCGAGGAATTGGCCCAGCCCGAGGCACCCACCGTTCCGGGTCTGATCGCGGATCAGCGTGGTGATGGTCTATCTGGCGCCGAGAGCCAGGCTTTCGAACACACGTTGGTGCGGGTTTATGAAGAAGGTCGCAAACAGCTATACGAGCATGAGGTATATAAGCTGGTCGAGTTGGTGGGGGCCATTTCGCCACCTCAGTATCTCTTCATCCCCAAGGGCGGCATGATCTCGCCGGAAGCCCTGGCTGGTTTCCCTGGCGAGCGCGTGGTTTTGAAAATTGTGTCGCCGAATATCGTCCACAAAACCGAAGCCAGCGGGATCGCCTTTGTGGCCAAGGAGCACGGCGCGGTCAAGCGTGAAATTGACCGGATGGTGGCCCGCCACAGTGAAACTGCCAAGGTTGAAGGCGTGCTGGTAGTCGAATTCGTCGAGCGCCAGGGGGCAGGCTTTGGCAACGAGCTGTTTGTGGGTGTCCGCGCCACGCGTGAATTCGGGCCGGTGATTGCCGCCGGGTTGGGTGGTGTGGATACCGAATACCTAGCCACCAAGATGAAACCGGGCATTGCCGTCGCCAAGGCCTGTGCCATGGATATCACAGCCGAGCAGTTCCTCGAACTGTTCAAGCATACCGCGGCCTACGATATTCTCGCTGGCCGAACACGTGGACGTGAGCGCATAGTCTCGGATGGCGAACTGCTACGCTGTTTCCGGGCTTTCATCTCCATCGCGGCGCGCTTTTGTGTCGATCGCGGCGAGGTGGGGCCGGATATCGCCGAGCTGGAAGTCAATCCTTTTACCTTCCGGCAGCAACGCATGATCCCGCTGGACGGTCGCGGACGTCTGGGGACGGCAACATATCAGCCCATGCCGCGTCCGATCGAGAGAGTGCGCGGCATGCTCGAACCGCGCGCCATCGCGGTGCTGGGTGTCTCAAAATCGAGCATGAACTTCGGCCGCATAATCCTCAACAACATCAAGAACTGCGGCTTCCCACAGGAGCACCTCTATGTCGTCAAGGATGGCGAGCAGGAAATCGACGGCGTGCAGTGCGTGGCTGATGTGGCCGCGTTGCCCGAGATGATCGACCTGCTGGTGATCGCGGCACCGGCGGCGGCGATTCCACAAGTGGTTGACGAGGTTGTCGCCAGCCGCAAAGTCGGCGCCGCGATCATGATTCCCGGCGGCATGGGCGAAACGGAAGGTTCCGAGGAAATTCAACGACAGACGCGCGACGCTGTCTTGCGCGGTCGCGAAACCGCGGGCGGTGGCCCGGTCTTTCTGGGACCCAACTGCATGGGTATCCAATCCCGCATCGGCCGGTATGACACCTTCTTTATCCCGTCGGCCAAGCTGGACAATCGCTGGTCGGCGCCGGCGCGGCGGGTGGCACTGGTTTCACAAAGTGGCGCATTCATCATCACCCGCCTCAGCAACCTTGAGACGCTCGATCCGGCCATCGCCGTCTCGTTGGGCAATCAGATTGATTTGACACTCGCCGATCTGCTGCTGGCGGTGTGTGATCGGGACGACATCGATGCGCTCGGTGTCTATGCCGAGGGCTTCACGGACGTGGGCGGCCTGGAGTTCATCCGGGCGGTCAGGCAGACCACCGCGACGGGTAAGACGGTCGTGTTCTATAAAGCGGGGCGTACTTCGACCGGGCGCTCGGCGGCCGCGGGGCACACGGCCTCGGTAGCCGGCGATTACGACGTCTGCCAGGCCGCCGTCGAGCAGGCCGGTGCCATCGTCGTCGAAACGTTCAAGGAATTTGAGCAGGTGGTGGAAATCGCCACCGACCTGCACGACAAACACGTCGGCGGTCGCCGCATCGCGGCTATCAGCAACGCGGGTTACGAAACGGTGGGGATGGCCGACAACATCAGCGGGCAGCGTTATCGCGTTGAGATGCCGGCGCTATCGGATGAATCCCGGCAGCGGCTCGAAAGCGTATTGACCGGGTACAAGCTCAACAAGCTCGTCAATGCGCGCAATCCGCTGGATCTTACGCCGATGGCGACGGATGAGGCTTATGAGCAGTGTGTACGCGTCATGCTGGAAAGCCCGGAAATGGATGCGGTACTGGTGTCGGTCGTGCCGCTTTCACCGGCGATGTTGACTACGCCGGACGAGATCACGAGGCCGGGTTCACTGGCGGAGCGGCTGCCGAGGCTCTTCGCCGAGGCGCGCAAGCCGGTGGTGGTGAGTATCGACTCCGGTTCACGATATGACGCGCTGGCCGGTGCCATCCGCGCCGCTGGCGTGCCGGTTTTCCGCAGTTGTGACCAGGCCATCCGTTCGCTGGGACGCTACCTGTGCCACCGCTCGCCGGTGGTCGAGGTCCGCGCCACGTCGGCCGAAGACGCGGCCTGCGGCGGCCTGGAGCAGGTCGTCGGTGAGACGGGATGTAAGCCGTCGGCACGGCCAGTGCGGACGTAGGCAACCATATGACACACAGCCGTGTGAACTTAACACTGGTGGACAAGCCACTGGTGGCACCTAGGCGCGGACCTATTGTCGATCGAGTATCCGGCTCGCACCTCGTTTGAGCGCCTCGGCCGGTCCGGGCATGGTATCTTCGTGGGCGAAGGGCAGGTCGAAATCCTTGCCTGCCACGGGGAACACGAGCGCGCCGTGCAGGCGGTACGGGATCTCCGTGGCGGTCGCCATTGATTTGAACACCTCGATCAAGCTGGCATATTCCACGCGCGCCGGCAGGGTCAGCATGCCCACGTCGGAGGCGGGCAGATTCATCGCCGGCACGTCGTCCCAGTTCAGGAAGGGCGTGTCTTCAATGTCGATACCGTACTTGCCGCGGGTGGATTTGAGCGCGAAGGGGAGCTGGTTTTCGACCTCGACGTCGAAGGCGAGATCGACGCCTTTGAAGTCCGCGCCATTTATGGGGTCATTAAGGTTTTTGAGGATGGGCGGCGCGGCCGAGCAGCCGAACCACGAACACATGGCAACGGCCAGAATCCCCACTACGGCGAAGCGCTGAAACATGACAAACCTCCTGTTTTGCAGGTCATGATTTATGGACGGAACGCTGCGCGAACACCTGTGACGCAGTTGGTATTCTCGCGGTTGTGGCTAGATGAGACAAGGTGAGGGGAGAACAGAACAGACTGCTGTTTTAATCTGGCGATCGCAGGCTCTCTGCCACGTGTGTATCGCGCATCCTGTAATCTGGCTCATGCTGAGATGTTGCGGTATTGATTCGCTTTGTGGATAAATCTTGTGTCGGGTCGTTGTCGTGGATCTGCAGGAAGGTGAATCATGCCAAGTGGAGCCTTGAATCCCTGAAGTCCCCCGTCCAACTGCAACCGCATGAGTTCTTGCTCCCGCTCTGTGTTCACCTTCATCACGTAATGCTCGTCCAGGTAGATCAATCCACAATCGAACGCCCGATGATACGTTGGGGACAAGGCTACACCATTAACGATGTGATCAGGACTACCCGGCGCTGCTACTGGCAGGATATGGGCGGCGTCTATGAGATTCAGCTGCAATCGCGTCACCGCACACCGATGACCGTACCCGTTCAACACCTGTTCACGGAAGTTCGACGCACGCGATATGCGGCTAACGGTCTGAATGATGCGTTGCCTCTCTGTGGTCAGATGATCCAGCTCGGCTTGTGGGATCGTCTCGCGAGCCGCTGCCCGCCTCAGAGCCTTAAGTGTCTGCGGTTGTCTTCCGAGACGGTGAAGGTCATCTGAACTACGAGCGTAC
>JBDRDH010000209.1:0-21027 GCA_043820985.1 Planctomycetota bacterium | reverse complement strand
GCACGGCGGCTTCGTCGAAAACCTGGGCATCCTGAGCGACAGCGGGTTGGATTGCGATTGCGAACGTGAATAACGCAATGACGATTCGCGGCATGTCAGATCCTCCTGTGAGTTGCGATATGATAGCGGATCGAAGTGATTCGCATACGTCGTTGAATCACAGTTCACCGATTCATATTCACCACAGAGGCGCAGAGTCACAGAGGAGAAGGTGTCACGAACCTAAGCAATAATAATCTCAGAATTCTCTGTTCCTCTGCGCCTCTGTGGTGATTCCTATCGCGCGATATGCTGATTACTCAACATCCGCGTCGAGTTGGAAGTAATCGACGATGAAGTGGCGCAAATTGGAGGATTTGGTCAGGTTGACCATGTCCAGCAGACGTTGCAGATCCGCCTGGCCGACGTTTTTGGTATGCACAAGTGATCGATGACCGCGGCCAGCGATACGCAGCTTGGGAATCTAACCTCAGGATGCGTCGATCTGCGATTCTCAGCCATGCTCCACGTGCTAGAGCTCCTCGATGATATCAGGCATATGACGCTGAACGCCGAGTTTGAGGAGATCGCGCGAATGCTGTCCGGCCCGATCAACGGGCTCAACAAACGCGAGTGACATCCGGCGTATTAAACATCTCAATCCGAGCGGCTCGGCGCAAGCGGCGGGTTGAAATCCATACACACTTGTGAACCGTAGAATGGATAGCGAATGCGGCAGCGATAGCCGCGGAACTTCTTGCCATCCCAGCCGAGCTTTCCGCAGACAAGACGCAGCATGTCGACGTATTCGGGGATTTCGGCGGCGCGGAACCGCGCAACGTCGTGATCCAGGAACTCGATGGATTCGGCCGTCTCCAGGCGATCAATATCTCGCGTCGGGTCGTTCGCGTCCGCCGGACCGCGCACGACCATGTCGTAGATGCGCAACTCGGGGGTGCATCCAGGCCAGACGTCCTCGTGCAGCAGCATATCGAAGACCAGGGTTTTCATCGGCTGCTCCACCTCTGTGAACGCGCCCGTACTCCGGCGGCCCTCCGCTGTCCGGTACCGCTTGAAAAAAGCGCGATTGACCTCACCAATGACGACGTCCACCGCCGAGCTCAGCCCCATCTCCTCGCCCTCGAGGACGTACTGCATCGATGCTCCCACGTGACGGACCACGAGCCTCGACAGCGCTGGCGAGCAATACGGCTTCAGCAGAAGCCCGTCCACGCTTTCCACAGCCTGGCCGTCCAATGTCAATCGCGCGTCGTTTCCCCCGTTTCTTGCCAGGTGGATATTAGAAACTTGCACTACTGCCCGCGGGCGTAACCGCCTGAGCCCCAGCAAGCCCAAGACCATGGCATAGTCGTGGCGAACCGGATCGTCGCTGGGGTGAACCAGGTACGTTCTCAAACAGGCCTTGGCCGTCACGCCTTTGAGATTGGCCACCGCCTTGTACATCGCCCGCCTGTTGGACATCTCGAAGTTCTTGCGGGCATGCGGCAGACTGTCGCTGACAATCGCGTCTAGCGCAGCACGGTCCCCTAGGTCGTGACGAATCAGCCGGTCGAACGCGTGGATGGCTCCCTCTGCAGCGTCGATGCTCTCTCGGCTCGCCCCCTTCTTGGCGCAGGCCTTGAGGACCATCCGCAATCCCTCGGGGCCTGGCATCACGTTGCAGGAGGCAAGCGGGTCACGCGTGCGGACGGCTTTGCCGATTCGACTCGAGAGCGTCTTGTTCAGCTTCAGGAGCCGGGCCAATTCCTGCGGGCGGTGCGGGCCTCCCGGAAGGTCATCTAGAACCGTAGCCAGCGAGTCTCTCAGTCTCTGCATCACGACGTCAATCCTGCGCTCAATCGCCGCAGCGGTCGGTTCCTCGGTGATCCTCGTGTTTTCGGCTCTCATAGGCTCAGATTACAGGATCCGCCAGCCGATGTCAACAGGCCAGCCAGTTTCTGGAGGTTAACTCAAATAATACTGAGCCTTCTCTTAGAGAATTCCCTTGCAGCGCCGATTGCCTTTGTGTACCATTGGGCTTATGGTGATCGGACGCGATGCGAGCGGCCCGCCAACACGATCGTCAAAGTCGGCGGCCGTCGTTTCGGACAGCGCTTCGTGGTGTCTCGGCGATCTTGCAGGAGGAGGTGGAATGGTAGAGTATTGAAGTTGTTTATCAAAGCAGCGGGGGAAACACGTAGATCGGTTTCTATACCCGTACCCGTGGAGCGGGAGGAGGAGTTTCCAATGAGTCGATTACGTTCACACATCAGTATTCTGGTGGTTTGCGCGTTTTCAATGGTTGGATTCGCCCTGGCGGATGTGAGCTTCCAGGGGCTTGGCCTTGGCGACGTAGTATCTTCTAGCACCGCGTCGGCTGCCAGCGACCAGGGTGCCTATGTAGTGGGGCAGGCTATCACCGGACCCACTAACGCCGATTTTGAGGCGTTTCGGTGGACCACAGCCGGCGGATATCAGCTGATTGGTAATCAGCCAAGCGGCTATTTCCCCACCTGGGGGACCGACGTGTCAGCAGATGGAAGCGTCGTCGTTGGAACGGGAAGGATCGGAGGAGTGGGCACCACCCAAATCGCGTATCGCTGGACGGAGACTACCGGGATGGTATCGCTGGGTGTCCCGGCTGGGGACGGCTTTTCGACGACGTACGCCGTCAGCACTGATGGCACAATTGTCGCGGGCCATAGCGGTGCCGGCATCGGAGGAAACACCGATCCACAGGGCTGGAGATGGACGGAAGCGGGTGGTATGCAGGGCATCGGCGGGGCGATTCCCGATGGCGACTCATGGGCGTACGGCATGTCGGGCGATGGTAGCACGCTTGTTGGTGCCGCAGATTTCGCCGGAACCCAAGTGGAGGCTGCGCGTTGGACAGAGGCGGATGGGTGGTCTTCGCTGGGAGATCTGCCCGGCGGCTTCCTCGTCGGCGGCTCGGCCGTTGACGCGTCAGCCGATGGCTCCGTGATCGTCGGAACCAGCCCTTCGACGGCCGGCTTATTCGGTCAGGCCTTTTGGTGGACCGAGGCAGACGGAATGCAGCCAATCCCCTTCATCGCGGGTGGATCTTACATTGCGACCGCTACGGGCGTCTCCGGAGATGGCATGACTGTCGTAGGCGTCAGCGATGACCCGGCATCCCCCGCCGGTCGCTCGGCGTTCATCTGGGATCAAGACCTCGGAACGCGGAGGCTGAGCGATGCGCTGACGGGTGAATTCGGCCTGGACCTGACCGGCTGGGACCTGACTGAGGCGCTTGGCATTTCCCGGGATGGCATGGCGATCGTCGGGTATGGCACCAATCCGGATGGCTTCCTAGAAGGCTGGGTAGCCACGATCCCGGAGCCATCGACTCTGGGCCTACTCCTTATCGGAAGCCTTTGCGCCGCGCTGCGTCGCCGCTAGACTTTTTGAATGCGGATCAACGCGCATCAATGTTCGGAACCACTGGCGGCCGAGTAATCGTCATCGAGCCATGAGGAGCGGATGACGGCAGTCTGTGCAGATTGCCGTCATCCGCCGCGCGCGAAGATCGATGGAGCACGAGAACATGTGCAAAACGCCGTACAGTGCGGTTGAGGGGCGGGAGCTAACGCTATGCGACAGGTTGGCGATCGACCGCACCGGGCTCGCCAACGAACGCACGCTGCTGGCGTATGGGCGGACCGGTCTCGCCCTGATGATCGTCGGCGGGTCGCTGATCAGGTTCTTCGACTCGCTCACATCAACCTTGACGGGTTGGCTCTTCGTGGCGGCCGGCGCATTGACGATTGCCATCGGCTTTTCGCGGTTTCTCAGCGTGCGTAGACGCTTGAACGCACTCACCCGTCGAACCGCTATGGCGACGGACGACGAGGGTGGTTCCCTGCACCGCGAGCCGAGTGCTCCATTGTGATCGACGCGACCGCGCATGGACAAGAGCCAGATTTGACGCTGATTGGCAGCCCTGTTTCTCATCAGGGGGGTGGTCAGATTGGGCGTGTATTGCTGGCGCGAGCGGAGATCGAAAACCGGCGGACTTCCAAACTGGTCGCGGCCGGTGGCTGCGTCCCCGCGGCGTGGTGGTAGCGGTGAGGGCGATCGTGGTCGGGTTGCCGGAACCGGTCGGCATGACGACCAGTGCGTCGCCAGCGGACATGATGCGGTCGATGATGCGTTGCTGGAGCGGGTAGAGGGCTTCCAGACTGAAGCGCTGCCGCAGGATGTCGTCAAGCTGGTTGGGTATGATTGTGCGATTTTGTTATCTCGTGCGCCCGTTGCTGGCGGTTACTGATCAAGTAGTTCGACCTTGACCGGCTGGCCATCACTGACCGCCGCCAGGACCCGGGTGTCTCGATCGAGCTGTCCCACGATGTTCACCGGACTGTATGGCGTCTGGCCAAAGAACAGGCACAACGCCTTGCCGGGCGGCCAGTAAGCGACCGTGCCGGACGGCACCTCCGCCTGTGGCTGTTCGGGTTCCGCCTCAACCGGAATTGTGAAATACACCTCGTCCCCCCACCGCTGCGCGTTGGACTCGCACGGCAGAGCCGCCACGATCAGTCGGGCGGTATCCGAGTCATTCAGCGTGGCGGTGACGGCAATATCACCCAGACTAATGCGTATGCGTGGCATGGTTACTCCAACCTGACCGAGTTCATACCAGGTTCTGGTGTAATCATGGCTGGTGCACTCTCATGTCTGAGATTGTTGATCTTCGGCGGTATCTTCGCTGGCCGGGCTCGTCAATTCCTTCGCTGTCTCCCGCCAGGGGGATGGGCGGCGGAGGGGGTTTTTGACGAGCATGAAGACGCATAGCAGGAACGTGGCGGCGAAGGCGGCGGCAGCGGCGTAGGCGGCGTTACGCTCGCGGTGGACGCCGGCGATTTGTTGCACCTGCACTTCACCGGCTACTAACGCCGTGGCGGCAAGGGCTGAGCGCTCGGCGGATTGCTGGCGTTCGATTACCGCGACATCCTGTCTGAGTTCCGCGATCTTTTTATCATAATCCCTCACCGCAACCTCAATCTCCAGCCGGCGGGCGACTTCCGCGTCCAGGCGTCGTAATTCGTCGATGTGTGCCAGATACCGCGTGATCAGATCATCGCGCTGCCGTTCGTGCGCCTGAAGAGCCTCTTGAAGCATGGCGATCCGCTCATCGCGGTCACGGCGGGCCGCTTCGTCAGCCTTGATTTGCAGTTCGCGGCGCACCTCGGACTCGCGATGTTCGAGCCGCCGGCGCATACCACGTATTTGGCGGTCGAGCGCGTCGAGCTGGAAATTGTTCGATAGATCGAGCTGGTCGACTGCTTCGGTCAATTTATCAACCACCAGGGTCAAGCCGCTCAACTCGCTCCGCAAAACGGTGGCGACCACGACCTCGCGCGTTCCGCCGGCGGTCTGATCATCCATTTTGTTGAAGCGGGCCAACAAGCCATCAACCAACTGGCGCGCCGCGCGGCCAATCTCACCGGCCGTTTCCGCCGCGACCGCCTGCTGCTTGATCAACGCGACCACATCCTCCGCGCTGTTCATCTGCCGCAGGCGTGCCAACTGAACGTGCCAATCATCCGCGAAAGCGGCCATTCGCCGCGCGAGCGCCGCGACCTCCTCGGTGGATTCTTCTAAAACGGCGGCGACCGTCGGCGGCGGCTGCAAATCCCGTTGCTCGGACAGTGCATCCGAGAATTGGTCGAGTAGCCGCCGCCCGTCCTTTACCGGATCGACCACTAGCAACATGGCCACGGCTAGCTCACTGCGGTATTCACGGGCTATCACCCGACTCTGACTTATATCTTCCAGATACATCTCGTCGTCAGTCAGCGCCTGCTGATATTCCGCCGGTTCCACCGTGCCGGTCGGCGAGGGGGTGGACAAGAGGGTGTTGAGTTGCTCCTGTTGTTCTATTCGTGAGAGTCCCGCCTGCTCGAAATCACCGCGAGCCTGATCCACGGCAGCACGAAACTCGTCGCGTCGGACAATCTCGGTCAGCCCAGCCAGCATAGCCTGCTGTTCGTCGCGTTTGGTTTGCAGAATTTCCAACTCGGCCAGCAACTGCTCCAGCTTGATAGACAACTCCGCGGCCGGATCCATCACCTGGTGCCGCTGGCGTACCCATTGGTCATAACTGGCGCAGATTGTCGCCAGCAATCGCCGGGCGGCGGCTGCGTCAGCCAGGCGGACGTTGATCTCCAGGACATCACGTTCGGGATCACGCGCGACCCGCGCGGCACCGGTGGCGAGAGTCGTCCGCCAGGTAGTAGCTGAATCCGCGTCGTCAACAATCCGCTCGATCAATCCAGTCGAGCGTAGATGCCGCTCGTGAGTAGCCAGCACGGCGTTGGGATCCGCCACCTCCCCCGACAGTTTCAGTTCGACCGTCGCCCGGTATAACACCCGTTCCCATTCGAGCCAGAGCATGGCCGCCAGCACTCCCGCGAGCGGCGCCACGCCGACGGCGCGCAGCCACCAGCGTTGCGGTCCGCCTAACCAAGCCTGGTCCGCGTGTAACAACTGGCTGGCATGCTCGGCCAGTCGTGCGCGGATATCTTTATACTCCGCCTCGCGCGCCGCGCGTTGGCCGTCCAGCTCCTGCTGGGCCTGTTCCAGGGCCAGCCGCTGTTGATCCAGCTCTTCCTGTTCCAGTTCCAGCGATAACAGCATCTGCCGGGTTTCGGCGTCGCGCGCCTCGGCCTCCTCCCGCAGGCTGGCCGCGTCGGCCGCTTGTTTTTCCGCCGCACTGACAGTTTCGCGGGCTTCGGCGAACAACTTGTCCGCCGCCGCGCGGCGTTCGTTCAGTTCGGTTTCGATGTTGGCGAGTTGCTCGGTCTCGACTTCCAGGGCATTGGCGCGTCCACGTAGCTGCTCGTCATAGTTTTCCAGCCGGCTTTGGCGTTGTTCGAGCGCGGCGTGCTGCTCCTGGATAATACGCCGTCTGGCGTCCAACTCCTCGGATTGTCGCTTGAGTTTATCGTGCTGCTGGCGGAGGGATTGCACATTTTTTGTGAACTCGCGTTGTTGAGCCGCCAGGGCCTGCTGCTCGGCCTCCAGCCGCTGTTTGTCATCCTTGAGTAGTGCCTCCCGCTCGGCTTTGAGCCGTTGCTGCTCGTCTTTAAGCAGTGCCTGCCGCTCGGCTTCAAGGCGCTGCTGGTGCTCGTTGATGAGTGACTGCTGGGTCTCGATGTTACCGCGCTCATTTGCCAGCTTGGTTGCTTGGGCATCGAGTTCCGTTCGCCGGGATTCGAACTCGGTTTGCTTGGATTCGAGCTTGGCGCGTCTGGACTCAAGCTCTGACCGCCGGGATTCGAAATCGGCAATTTTCGCTTGCCAGGATTCCTGCTCCTGCTTCAGCTTTTCCTGGCGTGACTTCAGTTCCGCGTGGTGCCTTTCGAGTTCGCCGGTCTGTCGATCGAGGGCATTCCGGCGTTTTTCCAGTGCTTCGCGCTGTTGCGTGATATCAGCATGTGCCAGTGTTATACGGCGATTGAGTTCCTGCTCCTGTTGACGGACGGCGTCGATACGCCGGCGGAGTTTATCCCGCTCGGCCTGGCTGGCCTGATTTAAGCTCTCGGCTTTTTGCTTCAGTTGTTTACGGGCATGCTCGATTTCCGCCTGGGCGCTTTGTTGCTCCTGGTGGCGTCGCTCGAAACCCTTTTCGATATCCGCCAGTTGTGTTAACCGGTCATTTACCAGCCGGGTGCGTTTCTTCAATTCCTCGGCCCGCTGCCGCAGGCGGGCTTGGGCCTCAGAGAGCTTCTTGGGATCCGCCGCCGGGGATTGAGCCTGAATGTTCTTCTGATATTCCTGTATTTTCCATTCGCGCTGTTTCAGTTCTCGTTCGCGGGCGGCTACTTCCGCCAGGCGCGCGTGGATCTCCGCCACCAGAGGGTCGATACGCTCGAGGTTGGATGGCTTGTCGCCATCAGCGGAAAGCGCCCCGTTCCGAGAAGATGATACTTCGGGCGAATGCTCGGCCGGATTGGTCTCGATATCGGGCATGTCGTTAGTTGGTTCAGTCATCCGGCACTTCTGGCGTCAGCGTCCGGCGCGGGCCGGTGGCCACACCCCGGTAGTCACAACACAAACATTGTAACCACAGATCAGCAGTTTCGCTGCCGGAAGTGCCGCGGCTCTTAAGAGCGCCTAACAGAATCCCCCTCCCTGGCAGGGAGGGGTTGGGGGAGGGTCGCATTCCGCGGCATTCCCCCTCACCCTTCCCTCTCCCCCGCGGGGGAGAGGGGTTTGATAGGAGTTCTAACTAATCCCAATTTCCCAGATGGCACCTGGGGCGACGCATAATGAGGTAACAGTTTTCCCTATGAATTCGGGCGAAAACGAACTTCAACCCGCCGAGATCCGTGAAACACAATAGGTGATGCACGCAAGGAAGCATTGCAGATCGATTATGACCGCCAGATCAAGCTGGAATTTCATGGCGCAGCTATCACCTCTGATGCGGTATTGGTCGCGCAAGCGCGAACTCGATGCATCGTTGGTACTGATGGCGACGGCGGGCGATATGTTCCGTGATCCTTGGTACGGCAAGAATACGCCGACAATAGGTGGCTTTCCATAGTTTACCTGAAGAAATTCTTCCTGACACCTTTTCTGCTTTTGACACCTTTTCTGCTTCCTGACACCTTTTCTGCTTCGGCTGTCACAACACAAACATTGTAACCATAGATCAGCAGTTTCGCTGCCGGAAGTACGGTTGCTCATCCTGGATTGATTTCAACTCAGGCGACCTAATTGCAGCAGTGTAACTCGCAGGTCCTTCGGCAGCGGCGTTTCAAAAGTCACATTTTCGCCTGTATGAGGGTGAATGAACTCAAGGCGGCTGGCGTGCAGTGTCAAACGAGCTATCAGCGGGATTTCCTCCTTGCGTCTATTGAGCTTGTAATTGGGTTTGTAGTGCGAGAGCAGCAGGCTGTGTCCGCCGCCGTATTCCGGATCGATGCTGAGAGGATGTCCAATCGCCGCCAGGTGGGCGCGAATCTGGTGCATGCGGCCGGTGGCCGGGCGACATTCGAGCCAGGTATGTCCCGGCACGCGTTCCAGGACGCGATAGTGTGTCAACGAGGGTTTTCCACGCCGCGACGAAGCCCGCATGCGGTTTTCCCGCTGATTGAAACACAAGGAAAGCTCGATAACCCCCTCCTCCTGCTCCACGTACCCGGACACTAGTGCGTGGTATATTTTCCGCACGTGGCGTTCCATGAACTGTGCCACAAGGTTTCGCTGAGCCGCCAGCGTGCGGGCAAATAACAAGACGCCGCTGGCATCCTTGTCCAGCCGATGTACGACGCGCAATGGCTCATCGTCGGCAAAGTGTCGCGAGGCCCGCAACAAGGTGGGTGCGTTCGGCAAGTTGCCGCGTCCGGGCACCGACAGCACGCCGGGGGGTTTGTCAACCACCACCAGATGCTCATCAACGTATAGGATATCTGGTAATGTGGATCGCCGCCGTTTGCTCATTACGGCGTCCGTTTTTCCAGTGGTACCAGGCGCAGTTGCACGGTCCGCTGGCTGAGCACTTCAATACCTTCGGGCACGTGGAACTCGACATTGCGTCGCAGGACGGTAGTCTGCGCCAGCAAATCGCCGGGTATCGTCACATAGGCCTGAACATCCTGCGAGGTCAGCGTCTCCATGCGCGGCTGATCACCTTCGAGTTGCACCTCGATCAACCATTCCTGTGGATCAACGGGCTCGACGCGATAGCCTTGCAAAAACTCGGGACTCACCAGCAAACGAACCGGAATCTGTGTCAGTGGTAATGTAACCCGTTGGCCGATGACCCGTAGTGATACGTTTATACGTTTGGGCTCGACACTCATGACCTCAAAGCCGCCCACGCGTTCGGGCACGGAGACATCTTCGAGCGTCAGCGTATCTCCGGGGTGCGCTCCGCGCAGGCGCTCCTCCAATGGCAACTTCACGATCCACTGCCCGCGCGGCAGACGCTCTCGGTCGCGCTTCCGCATCGTCACCTGCACCTGGCCAGGCTCGAAGCGTTGATCGACAACCTGTACATGGCCCGTGCTGGTGGACAGGCCCATCGTCACGGTTTCCAGTTCGTCCACCCAAAAATATAAATCGCGCTGCGAAACATCCGTGACACTTACACCCAGTTTCTGAATCGTACGCAGGCCTTCCAGCAGCTCACTGGCCGACCGCCGATCACGACCAGATGGATAGTCATCCGGTAACACCCAGTCAACTTGCAGGGGCCGATCGCGGGTTTGGTCACGCAAAGCTTCCACCACCCGCGTTGTACCACGGAAGGTAACCATGAAAACGGCCGGCTGTGGGTCAATCACATCCACTATCCGGTTCGGATTGTTGAACCGCAGGCCTATTTGCACCTTGACGCCGGCGATTTCCGTCTGGGTGGCCTGATTGGCCAACAGCCAGATGATCAAGGTCAGTGGCACGACCAGTAACAGCCGCCGGATGATGCGCCAGGCATAGCTGGACGGTGTCAGGTGCCGCTTGCCGTCGCCGGTGGTTTTGATTGTGACCCCACTCAACCGTGTCGATAGCTCATCCGCCAGATCGTCGATCGAGATGAACCTGATCAGCTTGCCATTATCCGCCAGGGAGATCGTCCCGGTCTCTTCGGAAACTACCAGAACCAGGGCGTCCGATTCATAGCTCATGCCGACCGCCGCCAAGTGGCGACTGCCGACCGCGGCGGACACCTCGTCACTTTCCGCCATGGGGAATTGGCAATTGGCCGCCAGAATCCGCTTGCCGGCAATGATGACGCCCAGATCGTGTAGCGGCGAGTTCGGGAAAAAGATCGTATTGAGCGTATTCGCCGACACGTCGGCGTTCAGAATCGTTCCTTTTTCCGCCCAGCCACTCAGATCGACCACACGCTGGATCGCCACCAGGCCACCGTAGCGGTTGCGGGACAGGTAGCGCGCGGCTTGCACCAGCGCGGCCACGACCTTGGACTGAGGTGTGCCCCGATACAGAAAACGCACATCCCCGGCGCGAATTACGGCCCGGCGCAATTCCGGCTGGAAGGCCACCAGCGCCACCAGTGCCAGCCCGATCACAAAGAACTGATAGACCAGGGCCAGGCGGGGCCAGTCGAACTGGGCGGCCAGGACGGTGACCACCAGCGTGGCAACCACCAGTACGGTCAACACCCCGCGCAGCGGGCGCGTGCCCCGGGTACCGTGCAGTACGCCGGCGCACCAGTTCACCGACAACGCGATCAGCAACATCTCCACGATCGCGATCGGATCGCTGGCGATGTTCTGAATTCCACCAATAGCTCTGACTAACGTGTCGAACATGTCGGCACAGTATAGAATGAGAGTTCGATTGGTACCAATAGCTCTGCCGGCAAAGGCTCTGGATTATTGGAGGATTACACGCATGGCCGGCCACATCGATTTACAACGCCTGCACGACAATGTCACCCGCCTTCGGGTGGAGATCGTCGACGCCTGTGCTCGGGCTGGCCGCCGTCCAGGCGACGTGACATTGGTGGCCGTTACCAAATATGTCGACTTGCCCGTCATTCGCGGGCTGCTGGCGGCGGGTGTGCGGGACCTCGGAGAAAACCGGGTTCAGCAGTTAACCGCCCGCGCCCAGGAACTCGGCCAGACGACTGGTATTTGGCCTGAACCCGGAGAGCCGGCCGGTCAGCAGGAATCCTCCGCCGGGCCCCGCTGGCACATGATCGGCCACTTGCAGCGAAACAAGGTTAAAGCCCTGCTCCCGCACTCCAGTATCATGCACTCAGTGGACTCACCACGTTTGGCGGTGGAGATCGACAAGGTCGCGGCCCAATTGGACACGACGGTGGATGTGCTGATTGAGGTCAATATTGCCGAGGAGCAGAGCAAATACGGCCTGCAACCCGGGGATGTGCCCGCCCTGGTGGCGGGGCTGAACGATCTGCGACACCTCCGCCTGCGCGGTCTGATGACCATGGCGCCCTTCGACCCCGATCCGGAGCATGCCCGCCCATGTTTCGCACGGCTGCGGGAGACGCTCGAAGATTTGCAGGCCAGACAGGTGGTGACGGAATACTGCCGGCACTTGTCGATGGGCATGAGCCAGGATTACGCCGTCGCTGTTGAGGAGGGTGCCACGCTGGTACGCGTCGGTTCGGCCCTGTACGAAGGTGTGATAAAATGACCCGGCACCACCCGAGGGATTGAGAGCCGCCATGCATGAGATTGATCCGTTTAACATTTTTCGCACGACGCTGTTCATCGGTGTGGCGGTGTACACGGTGCTTTCCATGGCGGGCACGGCATGGCGCGCGGTCGTCCTCTTACGCGGCAATCACCCCCGCCAGCGCTTTTTGCGCGTCTACGTTTCCTATCAGATTGTCACAGTTCGTCTCCGGCCGCTGGCGAGCGAACTCGCGGGAGTAGGCTTCTGGATCGCCGCCCTGCTTGGTATCTGGTGGTTGCACGGTTTGGTTGAGTAGAGGAATAATATGCCTGAGCCAGATGAGAAATCCGGCGCGCCGAAACGCCGCTCCGTATTTGGTAGCGTCCTGCGTCACCTGGGGCGTGTGGGTCGCGAGGTGGTTTCGGTAAGCGTGGGCGATTTTCTATCCCGCCCTGAGACACCTTGCGAGCAGCCCGATAACACCACCGGTGATGGGGCTCCCCCAGTCAAGCTGCCGAACCGGGTGAACGTCTTGCACAATGTTACGGAGAAATTGCGCGGGGCCGCCGATGATTATATTGCCGCCAAGCTGGACGAGATGGAGGCCCGCGTGGATGCCAAGCTCAATCATATTGAAGACCGCCTGGATGCCAAGCTGATCGAGTTGCACCAGCAATTGGCGGATATGCGCGACCGCGAGCTTCGGCACCGGTTACGCTTGCTTAAAATCACGCTTATTTTTACTGTTCTTGTCGCCCTGCTGTCACTGGGTTATAAATGGCTGTCACGGATGTGGAGTTAACCCAAGGAAATATCGATGCCAATGCAACACTTTGACGCCGATGCCAAGGCTATCGTCAAGGTCGCCAATGAGATTGCCCACGAGCACGAGTTGGAATATGTCGGTACCGAACATGTTCTGCTCGCAATTCTGCGTCATAACGCCGGGCTGGGGTCTCGTATACTCGAAAAACTGGGTGTTACCGAACAGCGTGCCCGCCAGGCCATTGACAAGATTGTCCAGCGCTCGATGGAGGATACCTGGGTCTTCGGCCGGCTGCCGGGCTCGCCTAACTATCGCCGGGTGGTCGAACTCGCCATCGAGGAAGCCCGCAAGCTGGATGCCAAATTGATCGGTAGCGAGCATCTGCTGCTGGGTCTGCTGCGTGAGAAAGGCACCACCGGTCAACAGGCTCTGGCCGGCCTGGGGGTAACTATCAAAAAATGCCGGGAGCAAATTATTCAACAACGTGACGAGTAACTACAACAAGAAGCATTTACTCGGTTTAATCCCCCAATTCTGTATGCAGGAAGCCCTGGCGGATTTCGGGGTCGCTGCCTGTGTTCGGTCGCCGGTACTGGTTAAGCGGCTTGCTCTCGCAGTCCGCTTGCCGACCTGTCCATTTTAATTAGGGACAGCCACCCATATTCTTGACATCCGTTTGAGCATGGCGCATACTCCACACATGCCACGTGTCGCCCGTATCGTCATGCCCGGCTGGCCGCACCATGTTGTGCAGCGCGGCAACAATCGCCAGGACGTCTTCTTCGTCGACGACGACCGCCGGGCATACCTGCGGTTTCTCAAGGAACGCTGCGAAGCCGCCGGCGTGGACGTGCTCGGCTATTGCCTGATGACCAATCACGTGCATCTGATCGTCGCGCCCGGCGACGAGGACGGACTGGCCCGCGCGATCGGGCGGACGCACTTCCTGTACACGCAATACGTCAACCGCCTGCATCGCCGCAGCGGCCATCTGTGGCAGAACCGCTTCTATTCATGCGCTCTGGCGGAGCCGCACCTGTGGACCGCCATGCGTTACGTCGAGCGCAACCCGGTGCGGGCCGGACTGGTGCGTGTGCCATGGCGCTACCACTGGTCGAGCGCCGGCGTGCACGTCGGGAAGTCGCCGGACGCGGCGGACGTTCTGGATCTGGCGACGTGGTCAGCGGAGTGGACGCCCCGGCGTTGGGAGCGGGCGTTGCGCGAGGGTGAAGTGGAGGTCGAAACACGCCAATTCCGCCGCCACACGCACACCGGCCGCCCCTTGGCGAGCGACAGTCTCCTGAGCAAGCTGGAGAAAAAGCTCGGCCGGCGAGTACGGCCGCTACCAGTAGGCCGTCCCCGCAAACGCCTGCCAGCCAGGCGGAAACAGAATAAATTGTGACCAGTAATAGGTGACTGTCCCTGGTTTAGCCTCTGGTTTTGCCTGGTTTTGCTGGTTTTGGCTGCCAGTAGGCCGTCCCCGCAAACGCCTGCCAGCCAGGCGGAAACAGAATAAATTGTGACCAGTAATAGGTGACTGTCCCTGGTTTTGCTGGTTTTGCGTCCCTGGTTTTGCCGTCCCTGGTTTTGCCTGGTTTTGCTGAGTAATAGGTGACTGTCCCTGGTTTTCCTGGTTTTCTGGTTTTGCCGAGTAATAGGTGACTGTCCCTGGTTTTGCCTGGTTTTGCTGAGTAATAGGTGACTGTCCCTGGTTTTGCTCCTGGTTTTGCCTGGTTTTGCTGGTTTTGCTGTTTGGTTTTGTCCCTGGTTTTGCTGGTTTTGCGGTCCCTGGTTTTGCGGTTTGGGGGGCAGACGCGGGCAATATCACGCTCCACTTCGCTGATTAGCGAGTCGCTGATAGTGTCACGGACCCGATTCAGCCGTTCGCCGGCGAAGCTGGCCACGGGGGGTTAGGGACAGTCGCCTATTTCTTCTGCATTGCGTCGCCCGGTGGTCGGTTCGGTGGTCCGGTCCGCAGGTGGTCCAGGACGTCATCGACCACCGCGTACATACGGTGTAAGCCGCCGAAGGTGCGGGCGGCGATGTGGGGGGTGATAATACAATTATTACAATCGAAGAGGGGATGACCGACCGGGAGCGGTTCGGGATCAGTAACATCCAGGGCTGCTCCGGCCAGAGCGTTTTTCTGTAGTGCCTTGGCCAGTGCGGCGTTGTCGACCACGGCGCCGCGGGCGGTGTTGATCAGGTATGCCTCGGGACGAAGCCGCGCCAGCACTTCACCCTCAACCAGCTTGCGGGTGAGATCCGTCAGCGGGACGTGCAGCGTGATAATGTCGGCGGTGGACCAGATGGTTTCCTTATCCGCCGGCGTAGCTGGGTAGGCAAACGGCCCCACCTCGACAATATCGTTGTACAGCACACGGGCCCCGCAGCCGGCGGAACAGATCCGCCCCACGCGGGAACCGATACGCCCCATGCCGACAATACCCACGGTCAGCTCGCGCAGCTCGCGACCGTGGGCCGATTTCCGAGCTTCCTTGAAAATGCCCTGTTTATAGCCGGCGGCCAGCCGGGCGGTCGGCCGCAGTAATTGCAGCATCAGGCTGACGGCGAACTCAGCCACCGCGTCGGAAGACGCGTCAGGCGTGTTCAGGACCGTTATACCCAACTCAGCGGCGGCGGCGGTATCCACCCGATCCACGCCGACACCAGCGACACCCACTACCCGCAGGCGTTGCCCCGCCGCCAGGACGGCACGGGTGACAGGCGTGTGCGTGCGGGCTACCAGGGCGTCACAGTCGCCGATATGTTCACACAAGGTGGCTTCATCGCCAGCGGGTGGACGAATGACCTGGGCGCCGGCATTGAGCCGTTGTTCAGAGTCGCTATCGAGTACATCGGCCAGCAGGATCTTGAACACGACCAGCTTCCAGCAAGAGATATTGCTCGCGCCAGGGCTCTGGCGTCTCGGGGTTCATGATGTGCAAAGCGTTCGTTCTTCGCAAGCTGTGCAGGTCAGATCGTGCTGTCAGATTCAGCCGGATCCGTGACACTATCGGCGGGGCTGATCAGATTCTTAAACGCCAGCGCGGGGTCTTCGGGGACAGACCATTGGCCTTCGGACCCGCTCGCTTGCGCTCGGGGCTCGGATTGGGGGGCGCTTGCTGGCGCTGCGCGTTCGGTTTGGGGGGCAGACGCGGGCAATATCACGCTCCACTTCGCTGATTAGCGAGTCACTGATAGTGTCACGGACCCGATTCAGCCGTTCGCCGGCGAAGCTGGCCGCAGGCGGCTTCGATATCCCGCCCGCGTGAAGTGCGGACGTGAGCATTGACGCCCTGGTCGCGTAGTCGCCGCTGGAATTCATACGTCGTTGTGCTGCTCGGCCGGCCATAGGGCAAATCCGGGACCGGGTTGTAGCGCAACAGGTTGACGTTACAGCGCAATCGCTTCGCGATGCCGGCCAGTTGCCGGGCGTGTAGCGGCTGGTGGTTTACACCGTCGAGCAGAACATATTCCAGCGTGATTTCACGGCCGGTGCGTTGGAAATATTCATTACACGCGTCGATTAAATCGGATATCGGCACCTGGCTCGACGGAATAAGCTCCGCGCGCAGCGCCTGATTGGGAGCGTGCAGTGATAACGCCAGGTTTAATTGCAGGTCTTCCCGCGCCAGTCGCCGTATTTGTTGCGGTAAACCCACCGTGCTGATGGTGATCCTGCGTGCCCCGATGTTCAAACCCCAAGGCGCGTTAATTATGCGTACCGCCTTGATGAGCGCGTCGTAGTTCGCCAACGGCTCGCCCATGCCCATCATGACGATATTCGTCAGCCGCGTGGGCGGATCCGCCGCGGTGGTGGTCGAGCGCACCATCCCAGCCACGCGCAGGGCCTGCTCAACAATCTCACCGGCGGTCAGATTCCGCCGCACACCCGCAACGCCGCTGGCACAAAAGCGGCAACCGACCGCACAGCCAATCTGTGACGACAGGCAGGCGGTGTGGCGATTCTGCTCGGGTATCCAGACCGTTTCGCAGGTGGCCCCATCCAGCCATTGCAGCAACAGCTTGCGCGTCCCATCTTCCGACCGCGCTTCCTTGAGCGTTTTCGAGGTGTAGAGCTGGCAGCATTCCTTCAACCGGGCGCGCAGGCTCTTGGACAGATTCGTCATTTCATCAAACGACGCGGCCCCCTTTGTGTAAATCCATTCGACAAGCTGATCGGCCCGGAAGCGTTGCAATCCCTCGGCCACCAACCAGTCGCGCAGCTCATCAAGCCACAACCCAGGTAAATGCAGCGCGGCGACCGCGGAGCAGTCGTTTGTGGCTCCATGCGGTCGCCGCGCTGTTTTTTCAAGTTTGCCCGCGGGCGGGTGCTTATGGGGTACCGACGAGTTCGATGAATCGATCGATGTCATACGCGTTGACATCTCCATCTTCGTTACAATCCGCCAGTTGACGGTCGCAGTCGGGCCAGCCACTCTCGTAATCACACTCCGGCGATAGCGCACAGATGAACGGATCAATATCGTACGCGTTTACGGCCCCATCGCAATTCAAATCACCGAGCTGGTTGGGGCAACCCGCCGGATCCGTGCCGATTAGTTGCACATCATCAATATTCCAGCCGCAGTAGCGCCAGCCGCCGTCGGTCGTACCCATCGTCCAGCGGATGTAGACGGTGGACTGTTCATCCGCGATAGCTGAAATGTCCAATTCCTGTGGCGTCCAGTCCTGGTCGCTAATCTCAACGGCATTTTCCCAGATAGTCGTCCAGTTTGTTCCATTGTTGCTGACACGCACGTACGCATGATCGTACGCCGGCTGCTCGACACCCAACCAGCGCTGGAAGCGCAGCGTGACGCCGGTCGCGTTGGAGCAGTCGATGGCTGGGGTGGTCAGGTGTCGTTCGGAGAGATTGTTGGCATAATCGCCGTAGAGGTTATAGCCGTAGACGTTGTCGCCGGTGTAGCCACTGGTGGGATCCGGGCCGCCGTATTCACCACCACCACCGGTAGGCTGGCCGAAGGCCCACTCTGTCTGGAGCGTCCAGCCGGGATTACTATCCATGGTCTCCTGAAACAGCACCACGATCGGTTCGGCCACCGCGCTATAAAGCGAGGTGGGAGCATCCGCCGGTGAGCGCACCGTGCCGGCCGACGTATCGACCGCGAAGTAGTATTCCAGTGTCCGCCCACAGGCCGTGGCCGGCAGTGTAGCCTCGTACAGGTTGCCACCCAGGGGTACCGCCGCACTCTCATCAAAATCCCCCGTCCCGGAGTTTCGGCTATACAGCCGTACCGAGTTGGGATCGTGCGTGGCGCCGATATCCGTCACCGCCACGGTGACGGGTTGTGGCGTGTCAGGTGCCAATATTGCCGGCAGGCCGTTCGGGAAGGCAATGTTGACCGGTCCGGAAGACCATTCGGCCAGGTACAGCGCGGCCGGCAGGTTCTCCTCACAGGTCGGGAGGATCTGGTCTGGAGGCAGCTCAAAACCACCCTGCCAATAGGTCTCGGGGCGCAATTCGATTGTGAAGGAGAAGATGTCCTGATCGTCGTAGCACCAGTCAACACTGCCGCCACTGGCCTGGTAGATGGTGCTGGCAATCGGTCCGGCTCCATAGTATTCGCCATGCACCGCCTGAATCTCCGCCTGCATGGCCAGATTGAGCTGCATGAAGGTTCCGTGGTCAGCCGGCAGATCATACGTATAGCCGTACGGCGACATGATCAGTTGTGAATAGCTGTGGTAATCGATGTTGGAGACAATTTGCGGATTGGCAGTGTAGAAGTCGCGTAGAGCGGCGGTTTCGGGTTCGGAAAACGGAGCCGTACCGTAATAGGTCTCGTCACATGGATCGCCGCTGGCACCCGGGCCACTCCACCCGACACCCCAGTTGCGGTTGAGGTCCACACCATCGCAACTGGTACCGGGATTATCCCGGCGATTTTTACGCCACATGCGATTATTGGTCCAGGTGTAGATATAGCCATCCATATTAACCATCGGCACGAAGAAAAATTCGACGCGATCGACGAGTGATTGAATCGCGGGATCGGTGTCGTAGTTGTAGACCAGGTGGTCGGCGATATACATCGCAACCATGGGGGCGATCCACTCGCGTGCGTGCTGGGTGGCGTTAAAAAGTACCGCCGGCTTGTTTGTGCCCGGCCCACTGATGCGGATCGCCAGGATATCGCGCCCCTCGATCGTGTCACCGATGTCTATCACACTCACCAATTCGGGATGATCACTCAGCATGGCGTCAATCTTGGCCAGGATGTCGTTGTAGGATTTATACTCGTCATACCAGCCGCGGCCACGGGGATCGACCGGGCCGGCCTGGGCGATGCGCTCGCGCTCGGCGTCGATCACCTTCTGCAAGTCAGCCACGACGACCTCGTAATACACATCGATTGAATGGAGGCGTTCCAGGGCGGCCGGCGAGAAGATGTAATCAGTTGGACCAACGCCTTCATAGTCACTGGCGAGTTGGGCCCCGATCGCATGCAATTGGTCAATCTGCTCCCAGGAGTGCGGATAGACCCGCAGGATCTGGTGGCCATCATAGCGGGTGACCTCGTCACCATTACTGACCGGTAGCAGGCCGACGATCACCAATGTGATTGCACACATATATAGGATTCTTCCACGCTTTCTCATTGCTTGTCTCCGCTCAGGCATGGGCTTCCAGCACGTACGGATTGCTACAACATGGCCGCATCATACCGTAACCGGCTGGCCATTACCCGAGGAATTATCAACATAATCGTCGGCATGTCCGGACTAGCCGTCCAGAGATAACGCCTCGCGGGTTATCGGTCGATTTATCGCTCCAACTCACCCACGCTTGCGGGACCCTTCAACAGCCCCTATTCTCACTCGCCACGACAATCGTAAAAATAGCCCCAAGGCTGGTAAATCCACTGGAGACCGCCATGTCCGCGAAAGATCCCGGTGACACACCCAATTTCGATCCCGATCCCAACCTCAAGGTCTGGCTCAATGGCGACCTGGTATCCACGGCGGACGCCAAACTCAGTATCTTCGAGCATGGCCTGCTGTATGGCGACGGCATCTTCGAGGGGATTCGCAGTTACAACGGGCAAATCTTCGCGGTCGAGGGGCATTTGAAACGGTTCTTTGAATCCGCCCGGGCTCTGATGATCGAGCTGCCCTATTCATTCGAGGAGTTGAGCCAGTCACTGAGCAGCACACTCGAAGCCAATGGCTTGTTGATACCCGAAAAGGATGCATACATCCGCCTGGTCGCCACTCGGGGCGTGGGCTTGTTGGGCATGTCGCCCACCCGCGCCGGCCGGCCCAACGTCTTCGTGATCGGCATGCCGCTTGGCATCTACCGAAAGGAAGTATACGAGCAGGGCATGTCGGCGATCATCAGCTCGGTGACGCGCAATCAGCCCAACGCCCTGCCGCCGCGGATCAAGTCGCTCAACTACCTGAACAACATCCTGGCGAAGATCGAGTCGCACCAGGCCGGCGTCGACGAAGCGATCATGCTCAATCACCAGGGTTACGTTGCCGAGGCGACCGCCGACAATGTCTTCGTGGTCCGCCACGGGCAGTTGCAGACGCCACCGACCTCGGCCGGCATCCTGGAGGGCATCACGCGCGGGCACGTGATCCGCCTGGCGCGCGAGATGGGTATCGAGGTCGTGGAGAAGAACCTGGAGCGCGTCGACCTCTACATCGCCGAGGAGGCCTTCCTGACCGGCACCGCCGCCGAGATCGTGCCGCTGACCGAGGTGGACCGCCGCCGGATCAACACCGGCCAGGTCGGCCCGATCACCAAAGACCTGATGGCGGCGTACACCCGCCTCGTCCGCGGCGACGCCGCGCCGCCCGCGTGATCGGCGTGCCGAACGTCGAAGCTTCACTGCTCATTTCCGAGTCGGCTGTCGGGAATAATGGCCAAATCAGTCCCACGGCGACGGAATCGCAACGTGTAGATTTCCACCATGTGGGGTCGGCATCTCGAGCAAAAAAAGAACCAGTTTCACTTGCCACGAGTATTGACGTAGCCGCGGGGGACTGGCTATGTAGTTCTTATATCGTGGGGGTGTCATTTTGTCGTCCTCGGTTTCATTCTCTCAGCGCGGCGTTGCTGGTGGTAGGCCTCGTCATACGGGACGCGGTCGTGCCAGCAGCGGTAGGCGATTTTCACC
>JBDRDH010000208.1:0-2159 GCA_043820985.1 Planctomycetota bacterium | reverse complement strand
CTTGCCAAGCTCGATCGTGTCGACATTCTTTCTGTGTCTGGCCACGACGAGATTACAACAACAAACGCCGCATTGCGCAAGTTCGGATTATGTTAGGGTCAATTTGCCAAAATCCCGGACAGAATTGCCGACACGGCCGTGATCTCAACGCCCACTAGCTATCAACCCTCTGCTGAAAAATCGCAAAATCCCCCAGATCCACATCAGCATCACCATCGAGATCGCCCAGCTCGCACGCAGGATCGATGCTCACACCGGGGCCGCTCAGACAACCGGCCATCAAGATGAAGTCGTTGCTATCCACGTCTCCGTCACCGTCGAGGTCGCCGGCGTGACCGAAGACCGTCACATAGGTCTCGTACGATCCAATCTGCGCCGCGAGCGTATCCTGTCCGCCATAGGCAATGCCGGCGTTGACGAGTATTTCCTCCTCGCTGAATAGAGTTACATCCGTACCATAAGCCTCGTTAAACGCCGTCAGGATCACATTGGCCCAGACACCCTGTACAACAGTGCGCGGATGAATCCCATCGGCCACCCACCCGGCCAGCGGATTCGAGCCACTCGCCACCAGCACCTCGATCTCCACATTCCCAACCAGCAGCGTTTCCTTCTGATCCTGATTCGTCCCGAACATCGCCTTTGTCAATGCATAGATGTCAACCAGTGCCAACTCATACTGCTCGGCCAGGTCGCGAATCGCCGCGTTGGCCTGCTCGACAGCGGCGGCGGCGTCACGCCGAAACGGATCGGGAAAAGACGACCAGACGTACGGCATGATGGACGGATCGGGCACGTTGACGATCACCAGTTGCACGCCAGTCGGAACGACCGTGTCCAGGGCGGTGGTAATGTTGCTGATCCGGCCGGCGATCCAGTTATCGATATCGGTCTGATCCCAGTCGCCGTAGTAGACGTCGTCATAGCAACCAAACCACGGTGAGAAGTCGTTCGTGCCGATGAATATGGCCGCGTGCGTAACACCCTGCGTCTGCACGGCGTTGGCCAGGCCGGTGTGTTGACCCTGTGACAGCATAGTGCCGGTAGTCGCCCCAAAGCGCGCCCAGTTGTGCTCGTACCCCGTTCGCCGTGGCTCTCCCCAGGTCCCCCCCGGCTGACTGGCGTCGCTGGCGGTCGGCCCCATGTCGATCCCACGATGGAGCACCAGCAACTCGGTCCAACAGTCCGCATACGCCCCGAACCCTTGTTCGAGGTACTCATCCGTCAAGCTATCCCCCATCGCGCCCAGCCTGGCGATATCCGCTTCAGCGAGGGAACCAACGCCAAACGCGCCCACCAGCAACGCCACGCCCACTATCCAACGCCGCCAACATCCACAAGGCGTCATAACTTCTCCTCTCCCACCCACATCCATCCGACGTCACGACACCATCGTCGCCACAGCAACTAAGCGACCCCCTACCACTCTAGCAGAAACACTCTTGCGAATCTGTCCAAAATCAGGCTTTCGCATGGCGGATCTGCAGGCTGCAGCAGCTGCCGATCAGAGCCCGAAGCGCCAGCGAGGATTTAGCATCCGCATTCCCAGAACACCTAACCCAAGTTGAACACTTCTGACCGTTTTCGACTTTTCTTGCGGCCTGGATCGCGCCTTGGATGTCCTGGGCGCGGTGGCGGCGTGCGAGATGCGGTGTAGTCACGACCTACCCGGTTGCTTCGGCGTGTTTTCGTGTCACTCTTGTTGTAGAGGGAGCGTAACTCCACGGCAAGGACACGATGTTTCTCAAGCGGCTCGAGCGACGCAAGAACGGCAAGGGACACACCTACTGGGCTTTGGTCGAATCGATCCGCACGGCCAAGGGCTCGCGACACCGGGTGGTGGCCTACCTCGGCGAACTGAAAAAGAGCGCGAAGAATGGCTGGGCTCAACTCTGTCACCGGTTGAATGGCCGAGCCCGGCCGCAACCGTCGCTGTTTGATCCGCCGCACTATGACGACCCGACCGACGATGAGCCGGTCCTGGTCAAGCTCAAGAGCATTCGCCTTCAACGGCTGCGGGATTTCGGCGACGTCTGGCTGGCGTTGGGGCTCTGGCGATTGTTGGGTTTGGACCAACTCTTGTCGCACTTGATGCCGTCGGGCCGGGAGGAGGTTTCCTGGGAGCGGGTGGCGGCGATTCTGACGAGCGCCCGTTTCTG
>JBDRDH010000207.1:0-2854 GCA_043820985.1 Planctomycetota bacterium | reverse complement strand
GTTTGATCTGATCGTGGTGGTACTATTGGCGGGGGCCGTGCTGGCGTTGGTAAGAGGGCAATCCGTATGGGCAGGAGTGTTGATCGGCCTGGCGGCGGTCGCCAAGGTCACGCCGGCGGCGTATCTGGGTATCTTCTTATTGCGGCGGGATTACAAGGGTTTGGCGGCGGGGCTGGTGGTGATCGGCGTGTCCATGGCGATGGCGTGGATAGTGCTGCCGGGCGGTGTATACGAACAATGGCTGAGCAACCTGAGCCGGCTGTCGGCGGATGTCAGTGCGAACAACATGAGCCTGCGCGGCGTTTTGTTGTCGGCACTGGTCGGTGGGGGGGAGCAGGCTCCGGCGTTTGCTCTAAATGCGGGCCTGGTCACAGCGTTGACCTGGGGCATAATCGTGCTGTTAGTTGGCGTTACGGTGTATTGGCTGGTTCGCCACCGCGAGCGGTTGAGCAGTAGCGAATGTCTGGCCGGCATGGTGCCACTGGTTTTGCTGTGTACTCCGATCACCTGGACGCATCATGGCGTGCAATTGCTCATTCCGTTGGTCTTCCTGGCAGCCCTGATCGGCCAGCGCCCGCGCCTAAGCGTGCTGGATCTGTCCTGGCTCAGCCTGACGCTGGTACTGCTGATGGTCCAGCCGGTGCAAAGCTACGCGCTAGAATTATCGCCAACCCTGCACCATCTGCTATCCCCAACGCTGACCTACGCCATGCTGCTGATGTGGCTCTTCCTGATGACCCGCTACGTCCCATTGAGCAGTACGGTACAGCACTCCCGTAGCGGCTCGCGCCCCCGTGCAGCCGTACACCCCGGTCAGAATCCACTACCGCAAGTGTAGCGGCCGTCGTCTCGCCGGCCGAAATTAGACCGGTTACAAACCGGTCCCACAGAAAAAAATTTCAGCCGCGGCTCGCCCTCTCTCCTTCCAGAGGGTGCCACTGGTGGCTTGCCCACCAGTGCTGGCCGAAAGTGTAGCAACCCGCGCCTCACCTTCTCTCGCAGATATCCATCATAGACGACCACACCACCATGTCGTATCCTGCACAAAGCGGGCGGCATGTCCGTGGAAAGGGGAACCGATGGCCCCACAGACAACACTCGTATTACTCACGCCGCTGAATATGGCGCTCGTTCTACTGACGCTGGCAGGTATCGTGCTACTCGTACGGGGCCTATTCCCGAAGCGCCATGGCGACACACCATACTGCCGCAAGTGTCGCTACAACCTGACCGGCACGGACCTGGACGCCGACGACACGCGCTGTCCGGAGTGTGGCACGCCGGTGTCGTGGCTGAAGGGGATCGAGATCGGCGAGCGTCGGGTTCGGCGGGGGCGTGTCGCGCTTGGCACGCTTTGTCTACTGATGGGGCTCCTGCTACTGTGTCTGAGGGTATCCGGTGTGATAAGTAATATCGACTGGTACAAGCTTCAGCCCACAAGCTGGCTGCTGACGGATGCCAAGAGTGACCGAGCAGCTAAGGCCGAGCGCGCCCTGGCGGAGTTATCGCGGCGACATACAGCCAGCGAGTTGTCGGCCGAGCAACTGGAGCGGCTGATTAAGATCTGCCTGGCTGAACAGGTCCGCCCTACACCACGGCCGCGTGTTGGGCAGGCGGTACTCAATCTCCTTGGTGACCTCTACCGTGCCGACCAGCTCTCCCAGGACCAGGTGACACGTCTGGTTGAGAATTTGGCAGATTGCGAGGTTGACGTTCAAGCACGCCCGGTGGTCTCTGCCGGCTATGGGATTCCGTTCAGTTTGACCGGGCGCTGCCGCGGCCCTGAATGGCCCTTCGTGGTGCTTGTGAAGGTCACCGGCGCACAATGTAACGGTGTCACATTGCAGATGGCCCTCGTGGGGCTGCTAGTCGACTCGCATGACGAAAGCGCTGCCGGCACTCTGCCCCCACAAGCGCCGGGCAAGCACCGGTTCTCCATCGACATCGAACTGAGCGTATACTCGGAACTCAGCTTCATGCCCGAGACCTTGCTCCATACGGTGCAACTGAGGCGCACCACGGAGACAGAGGTCGTACTGGATGATCCGAGACGACTCGTGGAACTCGTCAGATCACCCGAACTCGATTCCGAAATCCCAGCGATGATTCGACTAAACACTGCCTATTCGTGCGAATCCGTGACTCAGGATTGGGATAAACAGGCGATTTTCGTGGAGTTCGTCGCCGCTGAATTACGGCCGGTCGCCTTCGCTTTTGATGCGCGCGTTGAGTTTGAGGATCAGCAACTTCCAGCCGGCACGGTTGTGTTTCTTGCGGGACGTGCGGGGGCAGACAGTCGCAGTGTGTACCTCGACCTGCCTGGCGACGCTCCCAAGTCCGTGAACCTCGTGCTGGAAGCCAGCGTGGATGCTGCGATGAGGGACCCGGCTGACGTGCGTCGGATATGGAACGGTGTCCTACGATTCGAGAACGTGCCAATCGAAGCCCGCGATATACTCGATACCAGCGTGTCCGATGGGTCCGGGCCAACGCGACTTAACCTGGTGCCGACCATTGTTCCCCAGGGTACTGTTTACAGCGAGCCGGGACCGACGAGCAAGCCCTACGAGGCGGCTCCTGCCGACCCATAGTTAGAGACTGAGCAGAACTACCCTCCACCAACCGCCGCTACGAAGCCGTCGATGTCGTAGGCGTTGACGTTCCCGTCGCCGTTCATGTCGCAGAACGTGTCGGCGTCGCAGTCGGGCCAGCGGGCGTGGTAGGAGTCCGGGTCGCCGATCAGCAGGATGAACGGGTCGATGTCGTATGAATTGACGCGGCCGTCGCAGTTGGCGTCACCCATGTGCACGAGCTGGTGGCGGAACAGGTAGTTACCTACGTCGGAATCCCAGTT
>JBDRDH010000206.1:0-34453 GCA_043820985.1 Planctomycetota bacterium | reverse complement strand
CTTGCCAAGCTCGATCGTGTCGACATTCTTTCTGTGTCTGGCCACGACGAGATTACAACAACAAACGCCGCATTGCGCAAGTTCGGATTATGTTAGGGTCAATTTGCCAAAATCCCGGACAGAATTGCCGACACGGCCGTGCCACCCAATCCGAGCCCGAAGCGCCAGCGAGGATTAACGTTGCACTTTAATCAGCTTCGCTGGAACACCGCAGTTCGATGTGCGTTTCGAACTTTACGTGGTCCAGGGGGGTGTTTGGTTCGTAAAAGAGGGTGGGGCTGGGTACCAGCTTGTTAAACTCCGGGGAGTACCAGCCCTGGTAATGGGGCTCGGTCTGGCCGCGGACGATCCGCCAGGTGCCGCGTGTCTGCCCGCAAGGGGTGATCAGGCACGAGGTGCCATCAGGAGCCGTCAGCCGAACATCGCCGGCCGGAAGCAACTTGACTTCCAGATCCGGGGCCACCTGAAACAAGAGCGTGAAGATGTGTGGTTGCCCATCAGTGGACCGGGCCTCATCAATGATTTCAACGCGGTAAGGCGGAAGGTAGCGGAATGTGCGTGTGTGGCGGGCTGACGTTAATTCGTGTGCGACCTGCACAAAATCGCACTCATTCGTGCGGCCGCTGGCCACTACCTCAACCGGGCGTAGATCGAAGTCCCGATGGTCGACCAGGAGCACGGTGTGGGCGCGAGAACTACAGACATATTCGCGGCCGGGAGACCCGTACTCGTAGTTATACTGGCCGGGATCGACGAACCAGTCTCGACCACGGCCATAGAGCACGAACGAGAGCGGATCGTGATGCAGGTGCACATCGAACGAGTTACACTTGAACAGGATGAACGTATCCGCGCATCCCGGACCGGCATCCAAGGGCGGCCGGAAGAGCGCATAGCCGGCGCGTTCACAGAGCAGAAAACACCGGCTATCGTCACGCGGATTGGGCAACAGGCCGATCTCCTCACCAGCCACCGGTTTGTCACCCAGTAACTTCCCCACGGTCGTGGTGGCACGCGTGCGCTTGGGTTGTGTGTCGCCCACGGATGGCACGCGCCCGTCCGGCTTGACCAGGTACGGCCAGACGGCGGCGGCGCGGCGCAAGCGAACTTCGGTTTCAGGCGCAAGCTGTTGGCCGGTTTCATACAGGAAGCGAACAATGGACTCCAGGACACGCAGGCAATAGCCGTGATAGCCCGGCGATTGTTCGAGGTGCACACCCTTTCCGCTGAAGTGCGCCGCGACGTAATCCGCCAACCGTTTGAGACCCAGTTGCCGCCATTGCTCGGCGCGATCAAATTCGGGAAAAGTTACGGCGGCGGCCAGTAGTGAACCGGTCATGCTCAAGGCATGATTTGAGTCGGCCGGATAGACCGCCGGATCGCCGAGGAATAGTGCGTGTTGATAGATCATGCCGATCAAGGTCGGTGCCAACTCCGGATCATACGCGTTACTGACCCGCCAGAGTTCCCAAAACCAACACAGCAGGCGTACCCGATGAGCGACGGCGTGATCGTTCCAGGCGTACGCGGAAGCGCCCGGCGCGGTACTGTTGTGCTCGATCCAATCCGTGATAATCGTCAGCCATAGTTGTAGCGCTTCATCGTCATTTTCGATTACCCAGGCATTGATCAGCGGAACCGTCCAGACCAGCGAATGACGATCGAAATCCCAGGTGTTGTTGTTCGGCGGGTTTATATCCCACGGTGGCGGCACGCCTAGCGGCTGCCAGCCAAACGCCGCCGTGGCACAAAATTCGCCCCGCTTCATGCGTGTCACCTGGTCGCGCATCTTCTTGGTATAGCGCGGTTGCGCTGAGTAGCCGTACAACGCCGGCAGGATTGGTTTCTCACCCCAGTACGCCATATCCCGGGCCCCAGGCGACAATACCTGATCAAGTTGTTCCGCCACGGCGTGCGGAGTCAGCCGGCGCCAGTCATGCAATATATCATCAGATTGCGGCGATCTGTCGCAGGCGACGAGCACCAGGCAACAGAGGCCGCCAGTGAGTAGTACATAAGCTCCTCGACGACAATCCACGATCAGGCTTCCTCAGGCGCGGCGAATGCCGCGCATCAACAGTTTCTGCAAAAGCACGAAAACAAGTAGCAACCCGGCGATGGCAATCTTGGTTACGCCGGAGCTTGGTATTCCCTCATAAGTGGTAATCACGTTCAGGATGGTACCAATGATCAGCACACCAATGAACGTGCCGAAGATTGAGCCCACACCCCCGGATAGCAGCGTGCCCCCGACCACCACGGCGGCGATGGCGTCGAGTTCGAGACCGATGCCCTCAATGTGGCTGCCGCTGGATAGATAGAGTGTCAGGATGGCTCCAGCCAACGCCGCACACAGGCCACTCAGGGCGTACACGATTATCCGCGTGCGGGCGACCGGCAGTCCCATCAGCAGCGCCGCTTCCTCGTTGCCGCCCAGGGCATATACATTGCGCCCGAACGAGGTGAAGTATGCCAGATAAAGCCCCCCCAGAACCACAGCCAGGAAGATCAGGGCCGTGATCGGCAGGTAACCATCCTGACCGAACGAGATACCCAGACCCGCCAGCCAAGTCTGCCGTGCATCGCTGATGCCGATCGATTCCAGGTGTATCAGAAAGCCCAGTCCGCGCGCCAGGAACATGCCAGCCAGGGTGACGATGAACGGCTGGATCCCCACGAAATGAATCACGCCGCCCATCCCGGCTCCCAACAGCGTACCCACGGCGAGCGCGGCGCTGATGGCGGCCAGCGGCGACCAGCCATGCTCCATGATCAAAACGCCGACCAGGATGCTGGAGAAGCTCATTACCGCCCCGACCGAGAGGTCGATACCGCCAGAGAGTATGACAAAAGTCATCCCAACCGCGACGACACCCAGGAAGGAATTGTCACCCAGCAGGTTCAGGAAGACACGCAACGTAAAAAAGCCTTCATCGGAATAACGCAGCGCGGCGCCAAAATACAGCAAGACGAAGACCACCATGCTGGCCAGTAGCGGACGGTAACGCCGGGGGATTTTCATACGCGCCCCCCGGCGTGTGCCCAACGCCTTACCAACCCGGTCAGGCCCGGAGCCTGTAGTGTGCAGACCAACAGGGCCACCAGGGCTTTGATTATCAGGGTGTGTTCCGTGACCACGCCGCGCATTTGCAGCATGATGGTCAGGGTTTGCATGATCAGAGCCCCGAGCAGCGCGCCCAACAGGATCGGGCGCCCGCCGGTCAGCCGCGTGCCGCCGATGACCACGGCCAGTATGGCGTCAAGCTCCAGATACAGACCGCAGTTGGCGACGTCCGCTTCTTTAATGTCGGCGGTCACAATCAATCCCGCCAGGCCCGCGCACAAGCCACAGAAGGCATAGACCGCGACGCGGATGGTATTCACCCGCAGACCACACAGTCGGGCCGCCCGCGGATTTCCCCCGACTGCCTCGATGTACATGCCCAGAACCGTCTTGCGCAGCAGCAGCATGACCAGTCCAACGACCGCCGCGGCCAGAAAGATCGAGAATGGCAGGCCGAAGAGGGTGCCGTTACCCAGGAACTCGAACGCCGGGTACTCGAAACGCACCTTCTGGTCACTGCTGAGCGTCTGCGCGATCCCCCGGATCGCGACCAGGGATACCAGCGTGGCCACAATCGGCTGCAATCCAACCCGTGTAACCAGCAGGCCATTCCAGATGCCAACCGCCACGGCGCACGCCAGCGCCGCACTAAGGGCCACCCATAAGGGCTGACCAGCGGAGGTGATCAACAGGGCGGCGACAGCTCCAGCCAGCGCCATGACCGAGCCAACCGATAAGTCGATTCCCGCCGTGGCAATAACCAGGGTCATGCCCGTCGCCAACAGCATGACGGGCGTACCGTTTTGCAGCACGTCAATCAATGAACCGAACACGCGCCCTTCGCGGATCTCAAGCTGGGCGAAGTTCGGCGTGAAGAGCAGGTTATAGAGCAACAGCAGCAACAGCGCGACCAGCGGCGCGAACGTCGGGCGGCGAATCATCCGGCGGATGAACGTATCCTGATGACCGATATTGAATATTCTATCACTCATGCGAATCGCTGGCGGCGATAGCGTTCAACATATGCCGCGTGGTAAGCTGATCTCCTCGTAATTCCCGTACTACTCGCCGATCGCGTAATACCAGCATGCGATGGCTGTCGCGCAGTACCTCTTCCAGTTCGGCCGAGATGAAAATCACGGCCAGGCCCTCTTGCGCCAGCCGCGCGATCAGGGCCTCGACCTCGGCCTTGGCCCCGACGTCAATACCACGGGTCGGCTCGTCGAGCATGAGCACCAGCGGCCGCGCAGCCAGCCAGCGGGCCAGGATGACTTTCTGCTGGTTGCCGCCGCTCAGGTTGCGGACCGGGCGGTCGAGATCGGGGGTGTCAATCCCGAGTCGCCGCACGTATTCGTGGGCTATTTTGTCTTGTGCATGGCGTGAGACTATTCCCAATCCGCTGAGCGCTCGCTGGGCCACGAGGGCGATGTTGGCGCGCACCGACATGTCCGGCACCAGGCCGTCACCCTGACGGTCCTCGGGACAGAATGCCAAACCATGCCCAATGGCGGTCCGAGGTGAGTGATGTTTGAGATACCGCTGATTGACTTCGACATGCCCGCTATCCGCGCGGTCGGCGCCAAAGAGCAGCCGCACGGCTTCCGTGCGTCCCGACCCCAGCAGGCCGGCCAAACCCAACACCTCGCCACGGTGCAGTTCGATATCGAATGGAGCAATCGCGCCTCGGCGACCCAGGCCGCGCGCGGCGAGGATTTTAGCTGGTGGTTGCTCGGAAGCCGCGATCGAGGCCCGCTGGTTTTCAAGTGCCGCCGCCTCGTCCGGGCTCTTGCCGAGCATGTGGGCGACCAGTTCCAACCGGGGCAATTCAGCCGTGGCGAAGGTACCCACGCGGCGCCCGTTACGCAGCACGGTTATGCGATCGGCCACGCGGTAGACTTCGTCCAGGAAGTGCGTGATATACACAATGCCAATGCCAGCCTGTTTCAGCTTGCCGATCGTTTCGAAGAGGATTTCAATTTCCCTCTGATCGAGGCTGGACGTGGGTTCGTCAAATACCAATAGCCGCGCCTGGGTGTCGACCGCGCGGGCGATGACCACCATCTGTTGAATCGCCGTCGAGTAACTACCCAGCGGCTCATCGACATCCAGATCAAGCCCGAACTCAAGCAAACTGGCCCGGCTGCGTCGGCGAACCTCCGGCCAGTCGATACCCCAGCGGCGGCGCGGAAACCGGCCCAGAAAAAGGTTCTCGGCCACCGACTGGGTGGGTACGACATTGACCTCCTGGTAGACACAGTGCACGCCACACTGCTGGGCGGCGGCGGGTGAGCCGGGTGCGAAGGATTGGGTGTTGAACGCGATGGTGCCGGCGTCACGGCGCAGCACGCCGGTGAGGATCTTGATGAGGGTTGACTTGCCGGCGCCGTTTTCACCCAACAGCGCATGCACTTCGTTCGGCCGGACATCGAAGTCAACGTTGTCCAGGGCGTGCACGCCGGGGAACCACTTATGGATGCCCCGCATGGTCAGAATGGGTTCAGTACTGACGGGAATCAATCACCTCGGCCGCCACGGATTGATCGAAAAGTTGGTCAACCTGCTTGATGTACTTCGGGACGGACTCGCCCTTATGCACCTTCGCGATGGTCTCGAAAAGCAATGGGCCCAGCAGCGGATTACATTCCACCGTGGCGTTAAGCTGGCCGGCGATCATGGCCTCGAACGCCGCGCGCACCGCGTCGATCGAGATGATCACGACGTCCACACCCGGCTTCAGGCCGGCTTCATCCAGCGCCTGAATGGCGCCCAGAGCCATGTCGTCGTTGTGGGCGTAGACCGCCTGGATCTGGTCACCGACCGCCTTGATGAAGGCTTCCATGACTTCCTTGCCCTTGGCACGGGTGAAGTCGGCGGACTGGCTCTTGATGATTTTCATACCGGGATAGTCCGCCAGGGCCTCGTGAAAGCCTTTCTTGCGATCGATGGCCGGGGCCGAGCCGGTAGTGCCCTCCAATTCGACGATGTTGGCCTGACCGTTCATCTTTTGGGCCAGCCACTGCGCCGCCATGCGCCCTTCCTCGACGAAGTCGCTGGCAATCAGGGTGACGTACAAGCTGTCATCGCTGACCTTGATGCCGCGGTCCACCAGGAAGATGGGGATGTTGGCGCGCTGCGCCTCGCGCAGCACCGGTTCCCAGCCGGTCTCGACAACCGGGGCAATCACAATCGCGTCAACCTGCTGCGTGATGAAAGAGCGGACAGACTTGATCTGGTTGGCCTGCTTCTGCTGGGCATCCGCCGGTATGAGCTTGATGCCACGCTCGTCGGCCGCTGACTTGATCGACTTGGATTCGGCGGTGCGCCAGGCACTCTCCGCGCCGACCTGTGAAAAGCCGATCACTAACTGTTCTTTTTCATCTCCCGGCGCGGTCGTGCTGCTGCTATCCTGGCGTTTACAGCCGATCAAGCCAGACAACACGCAGCATGATAGCACCACGATACGCCACGACATATTAATCCATCCTGCTTTCATGGCCCATCAACCTTCCATTCCAGGATTCCGCCGGAGTATTCCGGCTGCAATTGTACTTCCAGCTTCAATCCACTTGTTATTACCGCATCGAACCGCAGACGGTTGTATTGGTCAATGGCAACCGCGTCGCCGGCCGCGTTCGTAACCGGCTGCCACTCATCACCAGCCCGGTAGAACAAGCGCCAGGACTGGGGTATTCGGCAGCCGCCGCCAATCTTTTCGTCGTCGTACCAGTACACCTCACACCACGACACCCGGCGTGGCACGTCAAAATCGTATTGCACCCATTCGCGCGCGCCCCGGCGATCCCACCAGGTGAAGCGCGGAATTGATCTGTCGCCGGAGTTCGCCGGCTCCACCCGGTCGTAGAGCGCTTCGATCGTATCACGGTGGAAGCAGTGTGAGGCGCTGGCATTGATGCCCGCCACCGGCGGCGGTTCGAGCAGCGTCAGCGACTCCGGCAGCCAGACTGCCATCTCACCCGGCGCGCGATTGGCCCAGGCGTAGTACGGCACGGCGGTCAGTTCTACCTGCCGGGCGCGACACGCGGGGCGATAGAGGCTCTGTTGCCAATCGCGCCAATCCTCATCCGCGACGGTCAGCGCCGACCCCCGGATAACGGTCACTCCACCCAACAATTCCGGCTGATGCTCCGCGCCCAATTCGGCATTGCGTGGCAAGGCCAGTCGTCGTGCATTTCCAGAGTTATCGCTGCCCTCCAGGCAATACACCAGCGGCCCACGTTGCAGAGCGATGCGCCCGCGATCAGCCGCGACTTGCGGGTGCGCTTCCGTGCGCTGGACCGGCATCGGCAAGTCCAGTTCGACCACGTCGCCGGCCTGCCAGGACCGGCGCAGGCGCGCATAACCTTTGTGTATATCGAGTGGCGCGACAAACTCGCCATTGACCTGCAAGCACGGCTCCGCACACCAGCCGGGGACGCGGACAAGCAGATCGAACTCGCCGGCGGGCTCAGGCTCGATCTTTATCTCCACATGTCCACCCCAGGGATAGCGCGTTTTTTGCGTTAGTGTGACCGTGGTGTGTGGCAGGGCGACGCGCGCCTGGCTGCCAACGAACAGGTTTACATAGATGGCGTCGTCGGAGTGGGCATAAACATAGCCACCGAGCGACAGCAGCAGACGGGCGATGTTCGGCGGACAGCAGGCGCAGGCGTACCAGTCGCGGCGCTCGCTTTCCCCCCGGCTGCCCAGCGGGTTGGTGTAGAAGAACTTCCGCCCGTCCAGCGAAATTCCCGCGAGCACGCCGTTGTACAGGGCGCGTTCCAACACATCCACATAGCGCGCGTCGCCATGCAGCAGGTTCAGACGATGGTTCCAGAGCACCATCCCGATCGAGGCACACGTCTCGGCGTACGCCGTGTCATTGGGCAGGTCGTATGCTTCCGTGAAGCCCTCATTGTGCGCGGATGGGCCAATCCCGCCGGTGATGTACATCTTGGTCCGCACGGTGTCGTTCCAGACGCGCTCCATGGCGGCGATGTGTCCCGCGTCGCCGGTGCGCGCCGCGACGTCGGCCATGGCGCAATAGAGGTACATGGCGCGCACGGCGTGTCCGACAATCCGCACATGCTCTCTGACCGGGGCATGATCCTGGCAGTACTCGCCGTATAGCTCGCGATCTGTCTGGCGACCGCGCTCGTCGAGGAAGAATTCAGCCAGATGGAGATAGCGCTCAGCGCCGGTATGATCGGCGAGCCTGACCAAAGCCAGTTCGATCTCCTCATGGCCCGGTACGCCGACCTGCCCATTCAGCCCAAAACGTTCGGCGATCAGATCCGCGCAGCGCGTGGCGACGTCCAGCAGCGTGCGTTTGCCGGTGGCCTGGTGATAGGCCACGCCGGCCTCGATCAGATGGCCGGCGCAATAGAGTTCGTGCTTGACAGCCAGGTTGGACCATTTCTCTTCCCCGGTCAGTGTGAAGTACGTGTTGAGATAGCCATCATCCTCCTGGGCGGTGGCGATACGGGCAATCAGATCGTCCATCTCTTTTTCCAGGTCGGTATCGGGCTGGACGATCAGGGCGTACGCCGCCGCCTCGATGGCCTTGTACACGTCGGAATCGTTGAAGAAGTAGCCCTGGTGCTCGCGCGGTTCCTGGCCGGCGGCCCGATCGAAGTTGCTCAGGCGGCCGGTCTCGGCGCACATCTTGAAGATGTGCGGGATGGTGTGCTTGAGCGTGGTCGTGATCCGCGGGCTCCAGAACTCATCCGCGATCGCGACCTCCTTCACGGGCACGGCATGTAGCGCTGCCGGCGGCGAGGCCGGTTCGCCCAGAAGCCAGATGCTGTTGAGTAGTAGAATGCCGGTAATCAACGTCATGGCAGTACCTCTGATGATTGAATCGCCTCGGCTTCGTACGGCATGGTAGCCCCGCCACATACTCATCCGCAAGTACGGCAACGGGATCACGAACAAAGCCACGCTCGTCAGAGAAGGGCATGACTAATTTTGGTGGCGACCACAAGCAGGCGCGCAGTCAGAACGCGAACCGCCGCCGAGCGCCCGATCCGAGCCCGAAGCGCCAGCGCGGGTTTGGGCAATGGTCGCGCGTACGCCCGCGAATCCCTCGCTGGCGCTTCGGGCTCGGATTGCGTCGCACGTTTGCGCACGGTCATTTAGATGTCTTATCCCCCCCCAAAAATATCGTAGCTTGCTACCCGTTGCTGCCCTTAGATGGGCGGTGGTCGCTGGCGGGCTTCTGGGGCGATTGATCCCCAGGCGGCCGCGAGTCGGATTGGTCGCCGGTCACATGAACGCTTGGGGTTCCGGTGGGTGGCATGGGCGGGGGCGGCGTCTCCTTCGTGGCGGTGGTGGGAACCGGCAAAGTGGCGACGAGCTGCCGGTCGGCGTGCATCAGGACACGATCGCCGACATCGAGACCTTCGACGATCTCGGTCATGCTCTCACTCGAGCGGCCGATTTTAACCTTGGTATAGGCCACGTCGCCTCCACGTTGCACAAACACGTAACTGTGCGCGCCACGCGAATAGACCGTCTGCACCGGCACGGACAGGACTTGCCTGGCCTCGTCGATCAGGATCTTGATTTCCGCCGAATCTCCCGGCGAGACCGGGGCGTCAGTCTCATCCAGCAGGATCTCGGTCGTGTGTTCCTTAAGCTCGGGATTCAGCCAGCGATTGGCCGTATCAGCAAAGCGGGCGATGCGGGCGATTTTGCCGTTAAAGGTACGCCCCGGCACGGCGGGCACCTTCACCAGGCAGGGCATGTCGACTTCGACCTGATGCCGATCGGCCTCGTGGATGCGTGTAGTGACCATCATCTGACTGGTATCCGGCAGGACGATCAGAGTTTGTCCTTCATAGACGCGCTCACCCGGAGCAATGCGGTTGCCGTCACTATGGCGCCACATGTTCTCGTCGCCGGGATATTGGACGATGCCATCGGCCGGGGCAATGATCCGGCAACGGTCGATCTGTGCGCGTAACTTCTCAACGCGCTTGGTGCGCATGGCGAGCACGTCGCGCTGCTCATCAACCTTGGCTTGCGACTGCTCTTCCCGAGTGATGGCGCGTTGCCGCTCGCGCTCCAGCTCTTCACCAGCCTGGTCGACGTCCAGGATTTTCTGCTTCTCGTTCTTGGGTTTTTCATATTCGAGCAGAATGCGTAACTGCAACTTATTCTGCTCAAGCGTCATTTGCGCTTTTTCGTACTCGAACTCCAACTGCTCAAGTTTGGTTTTATTGACAAAGCCGCGCTCGGCCAGCTCGCGGTTTTTCTCGAGCTCGTCCTCACGCCGCTTGATGTCCATCTCGGTTTGCTTGATGTTGATCTCGGCGCTTTTCAGCGAGCCCTGGAAGTCGCCCTCCAGGTAACGGCGCAGTTCAAGCTCCGCCAGTTCCAGGGTAATCTCGGCTTTCTTTTTCTGGCTGGCGTTTTCACTGAGCTGCAACGTGAGGGCCTGTTCGGCGGCCTTGAAGGCGGATTCAATCTGCCGGAGTTGAATCTCCTCGGAGTCGAGGCGCTCCTGCAGCTCGTCCGAGGCCAGCTCCACCAGCAGATCACCTTTCTTGATCTTGGTGCTCTCCTCGACGACCGACAGAATCATGCTCTGGCCCTCAAGCTCGCATTTGATCTCGACCGAGTTGCGCGGCTTTAACTCACCATCTTCGGTCAAGGTAATCGTCAGATCGGTCGGCTCCACCAGATATACTGCCAGATCCTGGTCCCCCCCACCCCTGAACCACTCCAGTAAGCCCGTCGAGCTGATTGCAGCAGCGGAACCCAAAACCACCACCACGATCACCGTGCCGATCACTATCCCGCGCATTGTTGACCGACCGAGCCACGGTCGGTCTCGCATAACAGTGGCGGGTGAATCAGTGTTGATATGGGGGGCGGTTTCCATCGGGCGTTATCCTAACAAACGGCCAGATTGCTCTGGTGACATAAAGTCTTATACCGGCACGGCTTCGCTATGGTACTATCGATGCTCTAGAACCTTCGATTATAACCAGTAGTCCCGATTCATCTCGTCGGAAACTGTAAAACTCACGCGGCTCCACGCTTAATCCAGTAGCCATTCTCTGAGCTGAGCCGCGGCCTGCCTGAGCCATTCCACCTTGCGACGCACCATTTGTAGTACGCCATAGCCCGGATACCACCCGAAGGACCCGGTGGCCGCGATCGGCACCACGGTCTCGGCGATGAGGGTCTCGACCATCAGTTCAGGGAACACACGACATTGCTCGGCGGGAATCGAGGCTTTGTCCAGATACCCCAGCAGAAAACGGCGCATGCGGCTCTCATCGAAGAAATCCGGCCAGTTCGCCGGCCGGGATCGTCCCCGCAGGATCGAGAATTGCAACATGCCGTTAGCAATATCGATCGCGAGAGGCTGGTACCGGGCGGCATCAAGATCCAGTACCGCCACGACCCGGTCGCCGCGGAACAGCAGATTCCCAGGATGCCAATCGCCGTGAATGATGCCGCGCGGCCAGTCGGCGAAACCCTCCCGGTTCACCTGTTCAGCGGCCTCGTCGTAGCGTTCGTGCAATTCCTGCGTGAGCGTGAGCAATTCGGCCTCATGTCCAACTACTGAATCGTGGCTCGCACTGGTGGTGGGGATGGAATTCAGCCCCCGGCGAACCGGGTCGGCGTCATGATAGGTCCCCACCGCGGGAACCCACTGCGTCTGAAAGTCCCGCACGGCGTGATGAAAACGGGCCAGCATCCGACCGGCGGACGCGGTCTGCTCCAGAGACGCTTCATAGGGACGACCCTTGAGATATTCAAAGAGCTCATACGTCGCGCCGTTGACTTGGAGTGCTGAGTTTTGACCCGCTTTGGTCTCTCTCAGCGCCGGAACCGGATAGCCGTGTTGTCGCAGATGCTCCAGCAGCGTGTGCGCAAACGACACGCGCGTCGGCTCATCACGATGAGGGGCACGACGTTTAAGCAAATAACGCCGATTGCTGGCACAATAAAGCAGTAATTTGGGTGACTTGCGCGAGCCGCGCGGGAATTCGCGGGCACTCCTGATGACACCCAGATCATAGTGACTGAGGACAATCGCGAGTTCGCTCGGCGAGAAACGTTGACGGTCTTCGTTCATTGCGCGGTCCCGGTGCGGCAGCCCATCCGCGCATTGCCTTACATTCATATCATAGACATCGACACCGGCGGCGCAAAACGTAAAACCACCCACACGGAAAAAACACGCGAGGCACATCGTCTGATTACGGTTGCAAGCGCACGAATTCCAGGTTCATATAGTATCGGCAATGATTCACGGATGATGCCAATGAAGAGCTTCCGCAATTCAACTGCCCTGGATGGCGAACGCCTGCGCCTGATGCTGCTACGGCACACCGCCCCCTACCGGCACGACAAGTTGCAGGTCTCGGTGCGCTACAGTCGCGGGGCGGCCTTTTCCGGCACCTGTTACAGCCGCGAAGCCCGCATCTTCGTGAACCTGGGCCGCCAGGTGGCTTACCCCTACTCATTGGCCACCAACATTGCCAAGTCATACTCGAACAAAACGCATTGGTGGCGAGACACTTACAGCATCGTGCTGACCGACGCCTATCAATTGGCTTTGTTTGTATACTTGCACGAGTTGTATCACTACCTCGTCAAGCTGGCCGGACGCAGCCCCCGGCGGAAGGAAGCCCGCTGCGATCGCTTCGCCGCACGTACCCTGGTGGATTACCACGGCTGCCGCATACTTGATAGCCACGGACGGATTCCAGCGCGCGAAACCTGGGATTTCCAGGATCTCGACGCATTCGTTACCAAGGCACCGCGCCAGGTAATGAAACCACCGCCCCCAAAGCCAGGCGAACGCCAAATCCCAGTGACCATCTACGGCTGAACACAAACCGATGAAATCGAAACCCACTCTGATTGCCCCGTATAACATGCGATTGACATGGCAATCATGCCCAGTGAGACTAGATATCTCATGCGCGATAATCCACAGAATAGTGCTGTTACCCCCGCCTTAACCTCGGCAGGCTGGCGTTTCGGATTATGCAGACGTTGGTTTGTAATTGGTCCGCCGTTTGCCATGGTAATTGGCTCGGGGAAGCTGGGCGCCGCGGCAAGCGTGCTGCCCGGCGCGAGAGCGTGGGAAGGTCGGTACTGGAACCACGCCGGTAGTTACGAGCCCGACGCCGCGGCAGGAGCCAGCATTCGATGCACGAGATGAGCATCGCGGCAAGCCTCGTTGAGCACGTGCTAAGCGAGGCTCGTCAACAACAAGCCGTGTGGGTTCAAGAAGTCGAGGTTCAGATCGGCGTCTTGCAGTTGGTCGTCCCCGAGGCCCTGGAGATGGCCTTTTCCGCCATCACGGAAGGGACTCTGGCCGCCGGGGCGACCTTGAAAATCGTGCCGGTGCCGGCGCGGGCCAGATGCCGACAATGCGAGCAGTGTTTCGAACCGGCAGTTGATGATTATTTGTGTCCGAAATGTCAACTGGCGGACGTGGAAATCGTGGGTGGCCGTGAGATCGTATTGACCACAATCGTCTGTGAAACTCAGGACAGCTTAGCACCGTCATGAAGATCAACGTTGTCGAGAGCGTACTCAAGGCAAATGACGCCGTCGCCCGGGAGAACCGGCGGCGCCTTTCCGCCGAGCATCTGCTGGCGGTCAACCTGATGAGCGCTCCGGGCAGTGGTAAGACCACCATGCTGGAGAAAACGATACCGGCACTGGGGTGCGAACTGCCGTCGGCGGTGCTGGTGGGCGACCTACAGACCACCCGCGATGCCGAGCGGCTGGGTGGCCTGGCGGTGCAGACCACACAGATCAATACCGGAAAAGGCTGTCACCTGGATGCCACTCAGGTAGCCCAGGGACTCGATAGCCTCAAACTGGATGGCTTGGCGTATCTGTTTATCGAGAATGTTGGCAATTTGGTTTGCCCGGCGGCTTATGACTTGGGCGAGCATGTCCGGGTGGTACTGTTGAGCGTGCCGGAAGGGGATGACAAGGTCGCCAAGTATCCCACTATTTTCCAGCCGGCGGATATCATCTTGCTGACCAAGACGGATCTGCTGGGGGTACTGGACTATGACATTGGACGGGTGCACGACGATCTGGCCAAACTCAACGCGCGCGTTCCGCTGATTGAGATATCCGCCAAGAGCGGTGCAGGAATGGATTTATGGCTGACGTGGCTGCGGGATCAGCGGCGTGAGCGTTGCGGCAGCGGATCGCAAAAGTTATTTGATGGGTAGCGTCGGCGTCCCGCCGGCACGTTGTTGCCTGGATGCTAGCCGGCGAGACGCCGGCACTACCCACCAATTGAGCCGTGACGGAGCACCAGGCGGAGTTGTGACGGTGAAACCTCAAGGGTGCCGGCTGGAGATTGGTGTACCCGTTAAGCCGTTGGACGAGGATAAATGTTTGGGTGTGGAGTTCGGGATATGCGGTGCACCGCGGGCCGCATGGGCTGGCCGCACCTCAGGTTCGTATCACGATCGAGGTAGCTCATGAGCGAGAGTCTCGAAAAAGCCATCAAGAGAATCTGTAAAGAATGCGGTAATGACCGCACCCGCATGATGGACATTGTGCGGGCGGTGCAGGCCCAGTTCGGTTGTGTCAGCAACCAGGCCCTGGACCTGATCGCCAAGATGGTCAAGACGCACCGCGTGGAAGTGGAAAGCGTCGTTTCCTTCTATTCCTTCCTTTCCGAAAAGCCCAAGGGCCAGGTAGTCATCCGCCTGTGCAACGACATCATCGACGAGATGCACGGCGCCCGACGCGTGGCCCAGGCTTTTACGGAAGAACTGGGTATCGCGGTTGGCGAAACCACGCCCGATGGCAACATCAGCCTGGAGTACACCCCCTGCCTCGGAATGTGCGACCAGGCGCCGGCGGCCTTGATTAACGACGTCATCGTGACCGAGCTGCACCGCAGCACGGCACGCGAGATCGTTAAGGAGTTGCGGGAGCACATGGATCCCCAACGGCTCGTGCACCGGCTCGGCGATGGCAACAATGCCCACGAGCTGGTGCGCTCGATGGTCAAGAACAACATTCGCAATGAAGGTCCGCTGGTCCTCGCCCCCCCCACTCCACCGGAAGCAATCAGAAAAGCGCTGGCGATGACGCCGGCCGAGGTTATTCGCGCCGTCAAAACCGCTCGTCTGCGGGGCCGTGGTGGCGCCGGCTTCCCCACCGGTATGAAATGGGAGTTCGCGCGGGCCGCGGAAGGTGACCGGCGCTGCGTGATCTGCAATGCGGACGAAGGCGAGCCCGGCACTTTCAAAGACCGCGTTCTCCTCACCGAGCGGCCCAATCGCGTGTTTGCCGGGATGACGATCGCCGGCTACGCCATCGGGGCCGAAGAGGGCATCCTGTATCTCCGGGGTGAATACGCGTATCTGCGTCCTTACCTGGAGCAGGTGCTGCGGGAACGCCGGCAGAACGGTCTGCTCGGCCGGAATGTGAGCGGCAAGGCAGGTGTCAATTTCGACATTCGTATTCAGATGGGCACCGGCGCGTACATCTGCGGCGAGGAAACGGCGCTCATCAGCTCATGTGAAGGGCTGCGGGGCGATCCCAAGAACCGCCCGCCGTTCCCGGCCCAGAAGGGCTACCTGGGACATCCGACGGTGGTTAATAACGTCGAAACGCTCTGCTGCGTGACGAAGATACTGGAACTCGGCCCAGCCACCTTCTGCGAGTACGGCTCACCAGGCAGCTCGGGAACCAAGCTGCTGAGCATCTCTGGCGACTGTATGAGCCCGGGCGTTTATGAGGTGCCGTTTGGCATCAAGCTCAGTGAGGTGCTGAAGATAGCCGGGGCCGAGAACACGGCCGCGGTGCAGGTGGGTGGCGCCAGTGGTCAGATGGTCGCGCCAGATGAGTATGAACGGACGATTTGCTATGATGATCTGGCCACCGGCGGCTCGATCATGGTGTTCGGGCCACAGCGCAATCTCCTGGAGGTCGTCAATAAGTTCCTGGAATTTTTCGTCGAGGAGAGCTGCGGGTACTGCACGCCCTGCCGGGTAGGCAACGCATTACTGCAAGAGCGCATCGAGCGAATCCTGGCCGGCAAGGGAGAGTTGGCCGACCTGGACTACCTGGAGGATCTGGGGGAAACCATTAAGCTAGCCAGCCGGTGTGGCCTGGGTCAGACTTCGCCGAACCCGGTATTAACGACGTTGAAAAACTTCCGCGCCACCTATGAAGCGTTGATTACGAAGACCGCGGATATCTACCAGCCGGCATTCGATCTGCAGGCGGCCGTAGGCGACGCGGAAGCGATCATCGGGCGGAAGTCCATCCACTCCGAGGTGTAGAAAAGGGAATTATGATGAGTCAGAAGATCACCTTCATAATCGATGGCGCGGAGGTCGCAGGCACTCCGGGAGAAACTATCCTGGAGGCGGCCGCCAGAGCCAGGATTTACATCCCACGATTGTGCTATCACAAGGATCTCGTCCCCTTCGGCGCCTGCCGAATCTGCACGGTGCTGGTGAATGGACGACCGCAGGCGGCCTGCACACAGCCGATCGCGCCCAGCATTATCGTCGACAACAGCAGCGCGAAGGTGCGGCGAATCCGCAAGAACCTGATCGAGATGCTGTTCGTGGAAGGCAATCACTTCTGCATGTTCTGCGAGAAGAGCGGGAATTGCGAGCTGCAAGCCCTGGCCTACCGTTTCGGTGTCACCGCCCCCAAGTACCCCTATATGTTCAAGGAGCACGACGTCGATGCCTCGCACCCGGATATTTTTATCGACCGGAACCGGTGCATCCTGTGTGCCCGTTGTGTGCGTGCCTCGCGCGATATCGACGGCAAGAATGTCTTCCAGTTCGTGGGCCGCGGCCCGGAGAAGAAAGTAGCGGTTAACGCCGAAGCGCGCCTGGCGGATACCGAGATGGACCTGCGCGACAGGGCCGCCGACATCTGTCCGGTCGGCGCGATTTTGAAGAAGCGCGTGGGTTACGCCGTCCCGGTCGGCCAACGCGAATACGATCACCAGCCCATCGGCACGGACATCGAGGCCGGTGAGGCCGCGGAAAGCAAGTGAGGATAAACGTCATGGCAAAACCGAAAGTCGCGACCACATCACTAGCCGGGTGCTTCGGCTGCCATATGTCCCTGCTGGACATCGACGAACGCATCCTGAAACTGCTCGAACTGGTTGATTTTGACAAGTCCCCGATTGACGACATCAAGGAATTCACCGGGCGCTGCGCGGTGGGCCTGATCGAGGGCGGCTGCGCCAATGAGGAAAATGTCAAAGTACTCAAGGACTTCCGGGCGCACTGCGACATCCTGATCTCGGTCGGGGACTGTGCCATCATGGGCGGCATCCCGGCCATGCGCAACACGATCCCGTTGAGGGAATGCTACGAGGAAGCCTACCTGAACGGCCCCAGCGTGCATAACCCGACGAAACAGATTCCGAACGATCCCGAACTGCCCCTGCTGCTCAATAAGGTTTATCCCTGCAACGAGGTCGTCAAGATCGACTATCACCTGCCCGGATGCCCGCCCCCGGCGGATACGCTCTGGGAAGCGCTGGTGGCATTGTTGAGTGATAAACCCGTGGCATTGCCTTACGAATTGATCAAGTACGATTAAAGCGCCCCGCGAGGTTGGAGATTATCTTTATGGTTACTGCAAACGGCTTGAAGCGCGTGGTCATTGAGCCGGTCACCCGCGTCGAGGGGCACGGCAAGGTCACGATTCTGCTCGATGAGCAAAAACAGGTAAAACAGGCCCGGCTGCATATCGTCGAGTTCCGCGGTTTTGAACGCTTCATCCAGGGCCGCCCTTTCTGGGAGGTACCCGTCCTGGTGCAGCGGCTGTGCGGCATTTGCCCCGTCAGTCACCATCTGGCGGCGGCCAAGGCCATGGACCAGATCGTCGGTGGTGAAAAACTGACGCCCACCGCCGAGAAGATGCGCCGCCTGATGCACTACGGACAGACTTTTCAGTCGCACGCCCTGCACTTTTTCCATCTGTGCAGCCCGGACCTGCTGTTCGGCTTTGACGCCGATCCGGCGATTCGCAACGTCATCGGCGTGGCCGCCAAATATCCCGAGCTGGCGGTACAGGGCGTCATGATGCGTAAGTACGGCCAGGAAGTCATCTTACGCACCGCCGGCAAAAAGATTCACGGCACCGGGGCCATCCCCGGCGGCATCAACAAGAACCTCTCGATCGCCGAGCGTGACGAGTTGCTCAAGGACCTCGACCAGATGGTGGAATGGTCGCACGGCGCGCTCCAGATCGCCAAGGATTACACCACCCAGAACCTCGAAAAGCTGGCCCCCTTCGGCTCCTTCGACTCAAACCATCTCGGCTTCGTGCGTGCTGATGGCGCCATGGACCTCTACCACGGCGGGCTGCGCGCGATCGACCAGGACGGCAACAAGATCTTCGACCATGTCGATTATCAGAACTACCTTGACTATATCGCCGAGGAAGTGCGGCCCTGGTCTTACATGAAGTTCCCCTTCATCAAGTCCCTGGGTCCCGAGAACGGCTGGTATCGCGTCGGGCCCCTGGCGCGCGTCAACGTCTGTGACTTCATCGACACGCCGGAGGCCGAAGCCGCCCGGCGGGAATTCATGGCGGTCACCAATAACAAGCCCAACAACATCACCATGGCCTATCACTGGGCGCGCATGATCGAGTTGCTGCACGCTATCGAGAAAATCAAGGAATTGCTGCACGACCAGGATCTGCAAGGCCCGGATTTGGTAGTCACCGGCCAGCGTCGCGAGGAGTGCGTCGGCCTGCTCGAAGCGCCGCGCGGCACACTGTTCCACCACTACCGCGTCAACAAAGACGACCAGGTCACGATGGCCAACCTGATCGTCTCGACGACCCACAACAACGAGCCGATGAACCGGGCCGTGCGGCGGGTCTGCCAGGACTATCTGTCGGGCACCGAGATCGACGAAGGACTGCTCAACCACGTTGAAGTGGCGATCCGGGCCTATGACCCCTGCCTCTCATGTGCCACGCACGCCATGGGACAGATGCCGCTGGTCGTCGAGTTGCGCGATCACGAAGGTAACTTGCTGGATACACGCTCCAGGAATTAACGCATGACGGTTCAGGTCCCGCGAATGCTGGTAATCGGCTACGGCAATCCCGGCCGTCTGGATGACGGTCTGGGCCCCGCACTCGCGACGGCCATCGAAAAGCTGGCACTGCCCGGCGTACGGGTCGAGTGCAACTACCAGTTAACCGTGGAAGACGCGGCGGCCATCGCCAAACATGACATCGTGATCTTCGCCGATGCCGCCGTGAGCGGCAGCGCGCCCTTCTTCCTGCAACGTGTACAACCCAGCGGCGAGATGGGCTTCAGTACGCACAGTGTGGAACCCGCGGAGCTGATGGCGCTGGTCAAAAAGCTGTTTGGAGCGGATGCCCAGGGCTACGCGCTGGGCCTCCGCGGATATTCTTTCAATGAATTCGGTGAGCGGCTGTCAGAGCAAGCAAAGTTCAATTTGACGGCCGCGGTTGAGTATCTGGTGCAGGCCTTGCGGAAAGGTACATTCTCTGAAGTTGGATCCGGACCCGACACCGCACATGCCAATGGCCACGCCGGCTCCAATGGAGACAGGAAATGCAAGAAGGCAAACACGTAATTCTCTGTGTGGATGACGATGAAGATATCCTGTTCGCCCTGCGCATGGTATTGGAGCAGAATGGATATGTGATGCTCGGGGCGCGGACCGCCGAGGAGGGTCTCCGGGTTTACAAGAAGCACCGCCCCGACTTGCTGATCGTCGACCTGATGATGGAAGAGGTGGATGCCGGCACGGCCTTCGTCAAGGAACTCAAAGCCCTGGCCAACACCGCCCCCATATATATGCTCAGTTCCGTCGGCGACAACCTGAACCTGAGCGCCGACGTCTCCGAACTGGGCCTGGACGGTGTTTTCCAGAAGCCGATCGACAACGAGACGTTGCTGATGATCCTGAAGACGCGGTTGAAGTCATAACCAGCGCCCGCATCTGAAGCGCGGCATGTGCGTGCCCAGCCCTCCTGAACTGTGGCGATTGGGAACGCGCACGCCGCGTTTTTATATCCAGAAGAAATTCAATCAATCGGGGCAGGGAATTGTTTTGCTACCCGGGGGTAATACTCGTTAAGCTGTTAGTTGCGCTGGGGATCAGGAGCCGGAGTGGAGTCAGAGAAGTTGGAGGGGAAGGCAGTGCGCTACGGGTATCCATAAACCGCGAACCATCATCCCGGAGAGTGTTCTTCCGGGATCTCTCCACGCATTGTATCAGGTGTAACTTCAGGAGGCAAGAAATGTCGCACAACCAAGATAGATTTCGGAGAGCAGTAGTTCTATTGATCGTACTCGGCCTGGTACCCGCATGGCTGTGGGCCATGCCACCGGCTCCACCTAATGACGATCCGGTCAATGCCGAGGTGATTGGCCCCAGTGTGCCGATCCTGGTCTACGGCACTACCGTGCTCGCCAATGACAGCATCACCACGACGACCCTGCCGGCACCGGTGAATGATGTTGACGGTCCCGACGTTTTCTACAGCTTCACTCCAACAACTACGGACGTGTTCCGCATCCATTTGCATCCCTGGCAGAAGGCGCCGCTGCGTTCGTCCGACCGCCGCTTCACGATTTATGTATACGACTCAGACGGTTTCTTCCTGGATGGTGCCTATGCACCCGGCAGCGCCCGCCCGGTATATTTCGATGTAAACCTGGCCGCCAGCCAGACCTACACCATTGGTGTTGATTATAACGCCACGACGTACGACAACTTCCCCTTCACGCTGGTGGTTGATGTGCTGCCCGCCACGGCGCCGGATAACTGCGGCGACGTGGTGGATCTGGCGGCTCCACTGCCGGCCATCACCGTGAACAATATCGATGGTGCCGTAAATGATTATGCCTTCGTGCAGGGTACCGGTCGCTGTGCCGTGTCAGGCTCCCCTCCAACCACCGCGCCGGGTATCGATCATGTATACCGTTTCGCCGCCCCCGCGGATGGCGATTATGCCGTCGAGCTCGTTAGTAGTGGCTTCGATGGCGTTTTATATGTCAACGATTCGTGTCCGCCGGTCTTCCCCGGCGGGTGTCTGGGAGCCTCGAATCACAGCACCTCGGGCACCAGTGGCGCCAAGCACGAACTCATCGTCGTGACCTTGTTCGCGGGGCTGGAATATTACATCTATGTCGATAACGGCAGCACGACCGTCAACACCGGCGGCTATGTGCTGATCATCGACGATGCCTTTGAATACGAGATCAGTGAAGTCGAGCCCAACGATGATCCGATCGCCGCCTCGCCGTTGTTCGTGCCGCTCAATGGTGGGCAACTGGCGGGACCGCTCGATGAGGACTGGTACGCCGTCGAAGGCCTGACCGGTGACCGGGTATACGCCTGGGTGAATAACGGGGGTTCGGCCAACAGCACGCTGGACACGGACCTGGGTTTCTACGGTCCGGACGGCGTGACGCTGATCGAGTTCGACGACGAGGACGGCGATGGCTACTCCTCGCCGCTGAACGATCTGCATTACCTCTACAGCACAACCTCAGCGGTGATCGCGGGCGGGCGCTTGGTCGCCGATGGAACACACTATTTACGCGTGACTGATCAAAGCGTCACCGGCACCGTGCACCGCTATCGGTTCCATGTCGGCGTGGAACCAGCCACGCGCAATCCCCTGGTGGAATGCGAGCCGAACGACTTTTTCGCCGCCGCGGACCTGACCGGTAAGCATTACTACGCCGGCGCGATCGCGACCGACGGCGACAGCGACTTTTACGCCTTCGAGGCCACTGTCGGTGACCGCGTATTCGTCGCGCTGGACGGCGATCCCGAACGCGACGCGGACGGATCGTTGGCCCCTGCCGATGATCCCAATGCTTTTGCCGGCAAGCTGGTTGTCTACGATCCGGCCGGCGACATCCTGATCAGCGATATCAGCGACTCAAATTCGATCCAATCCGCGCCGGACTACCCCGCCCAGGGCGGCTTCTTCTTCGCCCGCACCACCGGCACGCACTATGTTGAAGTGCTGCAAGGAGCCGCGTCACAGGTTGGATCCACGAGGACCTACGAATTGGCGGTCTTCCTGAACGACGCCGCCCCGGCTTTGGCCGAGGATACCGATCCGGTCCTGGCGCTTTATCCCGATTACGACAATGACGTCATCGATGTGACCGTTACGGACAACACTCGCGCCGACAGCGGCATCTGTGACGTCGAGTTGGTCAACTCCACCAACCTGGAAATCCAGAATCTCAACTTCACGCCCGGCGACGGCGAAGTCACGTTCACGATCGCCCCGATCAACCCGCTCGAAGGCGGTATCGGCAAGCTGCGGGTCTTTGACTGCGAGGGTAACACGGCATGTACCATCGTGATCATCGATATCGATAATCCGATCTGCGATGGCTACAACTTCTCGAACCGCTCGCCGATTAGCCTGCAAGATCCAATTCACGTCACGGATAACGATCTGACAGGGATCAACGGCGAGATCGAGATCACCGAGCCGGGCCTGATCAGCGATGTCAATGTCACTGTCGGGCGCATCGATGCCCTGGACACCGGCGATCTGGATATCTTCCTGGTCAGCCCGACCGGCACCAGCGTCGAACTCGTTACCGACCGCATGAGCAGCCTGGGTATCGACATGGTTGACGCGACCTTTGACGACGACGCCTATGAACTGATCCCGATTCTGAGCTCCGCGGCGCCGTTTACCGGCACCTGGTTGCCGGAAGATCCCGCCGGTCTGGCTCAACTCATCGGCGAGGATGCCCAGGGCACCTGGAGACTTAACGTTATAGACGACGATTCCTCGGAAGGCTTTGGGGCCACACTGGTAAGCTGGTCACTGGATATCAACGCAGGTTTTGGTGGCCCGGAAACCTATGCGGGCACGGCCAGCGACACTACCGGCTTCGACGCCGGCATTCAGTCCATCGTGCTGACCGATGCGGTCAACACGCAGCTCAACCTGCCGCCCGATTTCCTGCCCGGCGATCCGATCGTCGAGTATACGGTCACGCTTGGGGATCCGACCCAAAACGGCTCCGGAACGGTTACCGTGACCGACATGCAGGAGAACACCTGCGTGGTCGCGGTAGCCTTGAGCCCGTTCGCCAACACACCGCCACAGAACACTGGTGAAATCACGACCGAGCTGACCATCAAGCAGGAAGTGCAGGAAGTCGTGCCGCAAAGTGATCTTGCCGGCGTGGTTTCGGTAATCAACGTACCGGACTCATTCACCATCGGTGAGGTTGAAGTGGCTCTGATGGTCGATGCGGAGAACCAGGGCCGCCTGGCGGTCAACCTGTCGCACGGCGGCGAGTTCGCCGCCCTGGTGAACCGCATCGGCATGGAGGAACGGGCTTCGTCGGGCAATACCAAGAACAGCTTCGACGTATTGCTCGATGACGACGCGCCGCAGGCCGACGATATCCACGAAGAGCCCGCCCTGGGTACCGATGTCACGCTCGGTTTGCACCAGCCCGACGGGCGCGGCGAATTCTTCGGCGATGGTATCTCCACCGATAAGCGCGACAACCTGCTCTTCAAACTGGCCGGGCTGGACTCGGCCGGCGATTGGGAGATGCTGGTAGCCGACACGCGCATGATGAGCGCTTCGGACAACATCTTCCGCCGTTGGGCACTGACCCTGAAGAATCCCAGCGGGCCACAGCGCTACGTCGGCCGCGCGGTGGATCCGGTTCCCGGCGGCGGCATCTGCAACGTTGGCCTGGCCGACAGTGTCGTCAATCTGATACTGGTGACCTCATACACGCCGGGTGATCGGGTGGTCGATTATCGCGTGGAGTTGGTTGATCCGAGCCAGCCGGGTAACGGCATGCTGGAAATCACGGACTGTGATGGCGGTACGATCATAGTACCGATCGAGTTGGCGCCTGCCATTACGGATACGCACGCCCCAATAATCAGCGGCGAGGTTGATCCGATGACGTTCAAGTTCAACGGCGTGGCCACTGACAATCAGGTAGACGATACCGGCATCGCGGCGGTCGAATTGACACCCTTCTCACACAACCTGGAGATCGTGTCGGTGGATCCCGATCCGCCGAATGGGGCCGCCTCGGTCGACTTCGTTGTGGGCCTGATCGATCCGTTCCTGAATGGACGTGGTTACGTACGGGTAACCGATGTCCGCGGCTGGCGTTCGTACGCCTTGGTGGAGATCGATCTCCTGCCGCCGGTCTGTACCGGCTACGTCGGGCACACCAAGCGCTACGTCAGCACGCACGCCCCGCTGCCGATTCCGGACTACAACGAGCAGGGTGTGGTCTCGTCGATTACAGTGCCCGATGATGACATCATCAGCGACGTGAACATCACACTCAACATCACGCACGGTTACGATGACGACATCGATCTGACGTTGATCAGCCCGCCGCAAACCACGCTGTTCACTGACATCGGCAGCTACGGTAACGATTTCCGCGATACGGTGCTGGATGACGAAGCCGACGCCCCGATCCCGGATTCAGCCACCGAGGCGCCGTTCACCGGTTCGTATCAGCCGGAAGCCGGCCCGGTGCTGGCGGGTCTGGACGGCAATCCAGCCGCCGGCGCCTGGAACCTGAAGGTTGTGGACGACAAGACCAACGATACCGGCACGATCGATAGCTGGTCGGTCACGATTGAATCCGCCACCTTCCCGGAGCGTTACGACGGTCGGAGCGAGGACAGCGAGACCCACGATCTGGGCATCTGCACGATCGAGCTGTTGCCCGGCTCATCCGGCCTGACGCTTTCAACCGACGCGTTCATGCCCGGCGATACCATCGTGCGCTACTCGGTCGCGCTGCTCAGCCCGGTGATCGACGGCTCCGGCACGGTGCGCGTGACCGATTGCGGCGGCAACTTCTGCGACATCCCGGTCGTACTTGATGCGTTCGAGCCGGGGCTCGGCGATATGAACTGCGACGGTAACGTGAACGCTTATGACATCGACGGATTCATCTGCGCCCTGAGCCCGTCCTGTGATTACGAGAGCATATACCCGGATTGCGACCGCATGCTGGCCGACATCAACGGCGATGGCTATCCGAACTCGTACGACATCGACGGCTTCATCGCCTTAGTCGGCGGCGGCGGTTGATCGCGAAGTTTGCGACCAAACTCCGGCTATTTCCCCCGACCAGCGGGAACGGCACGGTCACGGCAGCACACGAGGACCCGGCGCTTCCCGGCGCCGGGTCTTGTGCATGAGCCGCTCATCGGGCCGGCCGCGCCGGGCGGCGTTTGCCACCCCGGCGCGGCCCGCAGTGGGTTGTGTGTAATCCGCGCGTCAGTTCGTCTCAATCGTGGCGTCCGAAATAGTCACCTCGGTGTCCGAGGACGTGCCGCCCGCGATTATGATCGAATTAACCGTGAGGGTCGGGGTGTCGTCGCCGCCGAAGGTCACGGTACCCACAACTGACAGGCTATCGATCTCTTCGTCCACGAGGTCGACGGTCCGCGCGTACACCGTGCCGTCGATCTCGGCGTCATCGTCGGTGGTATGCGGCCAGCAGCTCGGCCCGAAGCAGGTCATCGATGCCCAGTTATCGACGTCGTCCCACTCGTGGTCATAGAAGTCGCCGTCCGTCCAGGTGAAAATATCAGCCATCCCCGGCGTGACGGCGGCCAGGGCGATCAGTGCCAGCGCGAAAGTAAGCGCTTTCATGTTGAATCTCCTTGTGATTCGCGGCGTCAATTGCCGCGAGAAGTCGCGGTTTAGTCGCACGAGCCCACGCCGGCCCGGAAGGTCTTGTTCTCCTTGACCTTGATTTCCCCGCCCGAGAAAGCGAGGTCACCGGTCGTGCAGGTGTCGGTTTCGATCTCCAGCGTGCCGGCCGTAACTTCGAAGTCGGCGTCCATGTCGCTCACCGTGCAACTGCTCTCAAAAGTCATCGTGGCAGCCGAATCGGAGACCTTGAACACCGGGGCGTTGACACTTGTGCTCCCATCACTTTGAATGTTCCCCTCCGTGAACGTGATGTTTCGGTTCGCGTCGTCGGCTTCCACAGTTCCGCTGTTTATGAACGTGTAGGAACCTGCTCCGGCACGGCTCATGTAGAAGCCACCGGTCAGGCTGGCGTCATCATCGAGCGTCAACGTGTAGTCACCCTGAAACTCGATGTAAAATCCCGAACGAGACTTCGCCGCCGGACAGCGTAAGGCTGGCATCGATGTTCAGCGTGCCGTAATTCTCGACCGTCATGGTTCCCGGGATACTGCTGTTCGCATGGATCTCCAGCGTGTCGCTATTCCCGAGGATCAGTGTCCCGTCCACGGTCAGGCCCAGGCACACCGCGTCGTCGTTTCTAATTGTACACGTTACGCTGCTACAGATCACCGCATTGTCTGACGCCGAGGGCACTTGACCCTCGTTACCGTTGTTGCAGTCGTCTTTCCACTTGGTCGCGTCATCCCAATAGCCGTCCGCAACGAAGTAGTAGTCTGCCCCGGCGGCCGGCGTGACGGCGGCGGCGAGGACAATGAAACTGGACACAACGATCGCGCAAAGTGTTCGCATGACAAACCTCCTTTGTCAAGAAATCCAGGAATGTGATTGCACTAGCAGCGCGCTGTAGCACACCCAAGCGCGGACGCGCAACGCGCATCCCGCGCACAGTAACTGTGTATTCCGTTCGCGGATTCCAGGCTCGCCCAGTCCCCTGTCCCGAAGTCCCCTGTCCCGAGACCGGATTCCAGAGTCCGGTAAACCAAGGGGAGTGTGCCTCACAAACGTGCAGTTGTCGAGCTGAAGTTGCGAGAATGTGAGCGGAATCCTCCATATTGGTTGTTGTCCTACAGTCGCACTTGCGGTATGTATCGTGAGGAGTCACAACTGCGTGTCCGTTGGGAGGACATATCATGCTTGGAAGGAACTCACTCTCGTCGGGGCGGGCGGCCGCGCTGGCCGCGGTGCTGGGTGTATTGCTGGCGGCCGCTCATTCCAGCTTGGCGGAGGAAGACAGCCGACCGGTGCGGCAAATGCCGATCTGTAGCTCCTGGGGTGGGTTGGCGGAAGATGTGGCGTTCCTGCCCGATCAGCCACATATCGCCGTGGTCGCGTTGGGGCCGCGCCTCGAAATCGTCGATCTGACAACCCCGCAGGCCCCGCGGCACGTCGGCTCGTTCTCGACCTGCTCGCCGCCCGAGGACATTTCGGACATCGCAATCGAGGGCGACTACGTCTTCCTGGCAACTTGGCCCGCGGGAGGCTCTCTGGGCCGCGCGTTCGCCTCGCCCGGCTCCCGCGCTACGAGCGAGCACAGCGGCTTCCACGTGGTCGACGTTTCGCAGCCAGCCAGCCCGCGGCTGGTGGCCAGCGCGCCAGGTTCTGACGCGTACCAGGAAATCGAGCTGTACCAAGATCCGGCTTCCTTTCGCTCCTGGGCATTCCTCCGCGACTGGACTCATGTCGAGGCGTTCGACATCAGCGATCCGCACGCCCCCGCAGCCTTGGGCGACGTCCTGCACGACGTACACGCGACGAAGGTGTGGGGGGATTACCTCTACTGTCTTGCGGCTGGCCCGCCCGGCGTGCGCATTTACCGCCTCGGCAGTCCGCCGCTGCCGCTCCTGACGCTGGTCGGTGAGGCGGCGTTTCCGCCGGAGGCCGACGTCTATCCAATCCACGACCTGGAGGTCGCCGGCGACTATGCCTACTGTAGCGCGAAGGTCGGTAACGAGGGAGTGATCTACATCGTCAACGTTGCGGACCCCGCACAGCCGGTATTCGTGGGCGCCGTCGACGAGTTCGTACGGGTCAAGGACCTGGCCGTCAGCGGCGACTACCTGTTTGTCGCCGACTGGCCCGGAGGTTCATCTGATTACCTGTGGTGGGAGCGAGCCGCGGGCCTGGCCGTGCTGGACGTCTCGGACCCGACCGCACCCCTGCGCGTGGGGCAGTACAAACCGCGCGGGCTGGTGTACGGCGTCGAGGTGGTCGGCGACCGGGCGTACATCATGGACGAAGGCGAAGGGCTGCTGATACTGGACGTGAGCGACCCGACCGATCCGGTGCGGCTGGGCAGCGTCTACTCCCCGGCGCGACTACGCAAGATGGAGCTGGTCGGCACGCGGATGTACGTCACCGACCTGTTCAACGGCTTCAGCGTGCTGGACGTGTCGAATCCGTTTCAACCCAGGCTGCTCAACGCCTACCAGACACCGCACCTGGGCCTGCACATGCGCTCGTTGGGGATAGACGTAGTCGACGGCCGGGCGTATCTGGGCGGCGGCTGGGGCGGCTTTCAGATCGTCAACGTCGCCGATCCGACATCGCCGCCGTATCTGCTGGGGGAGTTTCCGTTCCCCGAGGAAAGGTTCGCGGCCGACGTGCTGGTGCAAGGGGACATCGCCCACGTGGGGCTGGGCTTTGGCAGCGGTTCCGGGCTCCTGCTGAATCTCGACGTCAGCGACCCCAGTGCGATCAGTCTGGTTGGGTACCACCCAACCAGAACCAAGCCGAGCACCATCCTGAGCGCTCCCACGACGGACGACCTGCTGTACTACTCGGCCGAGGACACCGGGATCACGGACAGCAGCGATCCCGCAGCGCCGGTGCGGCTCTACCAGGGCTATCCGTCTGGCGAAGACATCGCCTGCCTGGGCGAGCTGCTGCTGTGCGCGGGTAAGCGCCCGCTGGGAGCCGGGTCTGCGGAGGAAGGCGGCGGGCGCGACTGGACCGAAGGGCTCTTCGTGCTGGACGTCTCCGACCCGTTCAACCCGGTCGAGCTGAGCCACTTCCCGGTCGATTCTCCCCGCGGGCTGGATACCTGGGACTCGTCGGTGTGTCTGCTGGCGCAGGAGGACGGGCACGCCTTGCTCGAGTTCGACCTGTCAGATCCGCTGCTTCCGTACCAGACCGGCGTAACGGACCTGGAGGCGGGGCGGTTTGTCCTGGCAACCGAGCACTTTGTCTACGCCACCACGGACACCAGCGGCCTGTACATCATCTTCCGCGGCCTGCCCGGCGACATGAACTGCGACGGCGTGGTCGACACCACCGACATCGCTCCCTTCGTGCTGGCACTGGGGAACCGAGACGCCTACGCCGCCGCCTACCCCGACTGTACGTTTGCCGCCGCCGACATCAACGGCGACCAGGCGCTGAACGCCTACGACATTGACGGCTTCATCGCACTCGTCGGCGGCGGCGGATAGACCTTACCCCCCCCCTCCCTTTCAGGGAGAGGACGGGGAGGGTTAGGCGATTGAAGATCGAATAGCACCCACAGCCGGCGATTCGTGAAACCACCCGAATCGCTGGCTGTTTGCATTGGATGCCATGCTTTCCCGCAACGAAATCGCGGGTATGCACGCGCCTGACACGGCAAGTTGGGTTCCCAGCCCGATGCCCCGGTGATTCACTAGGCGCGCTCCGCCTTTTGAGCGACGTAGACCTTGAAGTAGATGTTCATTCCACCTGTCGAATGTTGATCTGCCAGGAATTCGAGGTCTTTCAGCACACTGAAGCCGCTGCTGGCCAGGAGGCCCCGGATATGGGCGTCACTGTGCCGGTACATGTTGACCCCCGTTTCCGCGCCGGGTTGAAGAGCGTCTCCAGCGGCACGGTAGACATACTTGGCCGGCTGCCCCGTTTTCTGCTCCTCCACGGTTAAGGCGAAGATGCCGCCCGGTCTGATGATACGAGCCGCCTCCTCGACAAGCGGCGCCAGGTCCCTGAAGAAGTTCAGCACCGCCAGCGAAATGACATGGTTGAACGAAATCGACTGATAGGGAAAAGGCACGTGTTGCAGATCATGTTGATCGAGCCGCGCCGCAAAGCCCTTTGATTTACACATCTCCAACATTTCTTTGGAACGATCGAAGCCGGAGACCTGGAGGCCCGCCTGGTGGAACAAGTAGGAGCCGAGCCCGGTGCCAATCCCCACGTCGAGCAGAGTCTCTCCGGATTTGATGAACTCGTACATCAGGCCAAACAGGACTTCGTGACCATGCCAGCCATGCTCGCGCGCTTGCCGATCGTACGGGACGGCGTCCTCGTTGGTGTAGTTATCGGCGTTACAAGAGCTCACTGAACGATCCACCTCTAACATGCACGTCGACGCCACACGATGACCGCGCCTTACAGAATCGCTTGCAGAATCAGCAGGTAGGCACTGGCCAGGATGAGTTGTGCCGCCGTGAAGATTGCGCCGATTTTGACGAACTCCATGAACGTGATTTTTATGCCGTTCTTCTTCATGATCGTGACGGCGACGACCGTGCTGGCCGAGCCGATCGGGGTAAGGTTGCCGCCCAGGTTGGCGCCGAAGACGACCGCCCACCATTGCGTCGCCGGCAGGGCCTGCGCCGCCTCCGGTGTAGGGCCGAAGATCTTGCCCAGCATCGCCGCCAGCGGGATGTTATCCGTGATCGAAGAGAAGATCGCGGTGAACCACATCAGGCCGACGCTGCCGGTGTGCGTCATGAGGTGGCTGAGCAGTTCACCGATAGTGTGCAATACCTGCGATTTCTCCAACACACCAATCAACGTGAAAAGCCCGACAAAAAAGAACACCAGCGACCATTCGACGCGATCGAGGTCCTCCTCGACGTCCTTGGCATGCAACAGCAGCATGATCACCGCCGCCCCCATGGCGACCACCTCGATGCCGAAATCCTTCAGGATCGGAATTTGCGGCCGCAAGGCGAAACCCAGAATCACCAACACCACCGCCACGATCGAGGTATGGAAGAACCGCCGGTTGGTAACGGTTTCCCACTCGTCAAACGCCAGCACCAGTTCGAGATTGTGCCGCCGCTCCACCGGATCTCGTAGCGGACTGACGGTCTTGCCGAACAGAAACCGCGCCAGCAGCAACGTGGCGGCGGTGGTGAAAATGGTGTACGGGCCGGCGACAATGATGAAATCGAGGTAGCTGATATCGGCGGCCTTGCCGATGATGATGTTCGGTATCGAGCTGATCAACGTCAGCAGCCCGCCGACGTTGGTCATGATGCCCTCGGTGATTAAAAACGGTTTGGGATCCAGCGCCAGCTTGCGGCAGGCGACCACGGTCAGCGAACCGATGATGATCATCGCCGTGATGTTGTCGAGGAACGCGCTGAAGATCGCCGTCAGGATCGAAAAGAGGATCAGCAGGCGAAAGGGATCACCGCGGCTGGTCTTCAGCATTTTGACGCTGACCCAGGTAAAGATACCGCTGCGCGCCGCGATTTCCACGAACACCGTGGCACCGATGACGATGCCGATGACTTCCCATTCGATCATCGCGATGTAAGGCGGCAGGTGCAGGCCGGGCACCTGTGGGAAATAGCCCCAGACAGCGCCGAGGAACAGGCAGATACCTCCCGCCAGCAAGGCCAGAATGGTCTTGTGCACCTTCTCGGTCGCCAGCAGGATCAGCGTAACCACCAGCACTGCCGCGGTTATCCAGGTTTGATAAGCCGGCACGCTGGTGGCCGCCTCGCTGGCGATCAGAAGCTGAAATGAAGCATTCAAGTGGGGCATGCTTATATCGTGCTCGTATTAAAGAGCCAGCACCGGAATTTCGCGGACTTCGTGCATCAACTCATAGTCGGCGGCTTCGATCAAACTATGGCCCTCACGATGGCAGCCAACCACCAGCAGCGAATGCCGGCCGGACTCAAGCGCGGCCCGCACGGTTGGCACTACCGCGCCAATCGCCAGGCGGTAGCTGACCGAGTAAGGAAACTTACGGCTGGCGGCAACAACCGCTTTCAGATACCGCTCGCCCCGCCGCGTCAGACAGGACAACAATTCCGCCCGGCCGTCGGCCGATACACGCGGCGACACGCGGAGAGCGTCGCGCACATCCAGCAGATCATCCTCGTCGATGGTATGTAACAGCAGCAGTTCCCCACCGCTATCCTCGACCAGCGAGAACGAGTACGCGAAGTTCTGGGTCTGGCGGAAATTGCCGGTCAGACTGTGCAAGACACGACGAAAGACAGCGGCGGGTTCGGCAATCGGCTGGCGGACGAGCATGACCGGCGGGACAGTGCCTTGGATCAATGGATCCAGATCGAGCACGCGCCGGTCCGCGCCAGGCGGCTCGGGAATAATGACCAGTTGCCGCTGCTGGATACTGACCTGACCAACCAGTTCGGCAGTTGAGGCAAAGGGCTGTGCGAGCGGCTCCAGGCCGATGGTCCGGGCGCGCTCCAGGGTAACGGAAGGGTCGGCCCCGGACGGCCAGTGTACCTGGATCTCGGCGGTAAAGCGTTTTCGCAGGTACTGGGCCAGGCTCAAAATTGAGTCATCCAGCGGGCCGCCTTTCAGCACCACCGCAATACGTGCCAGGGGTATTTCGCGAATATCGAGGACCGGAATCGAGGCCCGCTCAAAAAGCGCCTCGAATTCGTCCAGCGAACGTTTTAGCATCTTACTCAGGCCCATTCAGCATGTGTTTCTATAATATGGGATCACGAAAATACCACTGACCAGGGATTGTCGCCATGTACAGCGTGCCCGCAAGATAGCCCCGGCCCCACAGCGGAACGACCGATAATCGCCAGCTACTGTCGATGCAAAGATTTACGTGCCCGCCGATTATCCGCAACCTTTTGTTTTGACTTTATTTCAAGGTCCTGATACGTTGAATCTGCGAGTATTTGGAGAGTGTGTCAGTGCTTGGCTGGGATGGATTTCGCGTACCGTCGGACTGTCATCCACACGTTGTTCGGCGACGGTGGACGTCAGTCAAACCACAGATGGGGGGACAAGATGCGGCATAGTGCCTCGGCGGCACCATTTTTTGGGGGGGGCTAACTTGTTCCTAAATCACTGCGGAGGTTTGCAGAGTGGCTGGAATTCAGCCGACCCGAATACTGGAATTCAGATGTGTCCCCGAAGAGTAATGTTAAGGAGAAGCCATATGAAGAGGCAGAGAGCCTTCTTTGGGTTGGTCTCGGCACTGGTTATGCTGGTGGCGCCAACCCTGGCCGGTACAATTGATACCGGATTACAGGACGTACTGGAATTAACACAGCCCGACGAAACGATATCCACGCTCGTTTTTCTGACCCAGCGCGTCGATATCGATGCCCTTAATGATTCGCTGACCGCGCAACGTGCCACTCTCCAAGCCAGGCATGAGACCGTGGTTCGCAGCCTGCGGGAAATGGCGCGGGGCTCACAAGGAACTCTGCACGGGTACCTCAAGCAGCTTGAGCAAGCTGGACGCATCGAACGTTTCGAGGCATTCTGGATTGTCAACTGTTTCCGCGTCGACACTGTTCCGGCGGAGATCGAGCTGCTGGCTCAACATCCCGACGTGGACACCATCTATTTCAACTATCCGATCGAGATGATCACGCCCGAGACGCCAGAGCCCGGCACCGCTTCACTCAACTCGGACGAGGGCCAATCGCAACGCGGGCCGCGCACTCCCGAGCCGGGACTCTATGCTGTCCGGGCCCCGGAAGTCTGGGCCATGGGCTTCACCGGTGAAGGTGTCTTGGTTTCGACGTTGGACACGGGCGTCGATGGCAGCCACCCGGCGCTAGCCAATCGTTGGCGCGGCGTGGCGGATCCACGCTACGTGGGACACCCCGGTTGGGCATTCTTCGATCCGGTGACCAACTGGACGTTCCCCCAGGACAGCGGCTCGCACGGTACGCACACCATGGGTTCAGTCTGTGGCGGAGCGCCGGGTGATGAGGTCGGAGTAGCGCCTGGCGCGCAGTGGATTCACGCCGCCGTCATCGACCGCTCCGGGCTCTACGATACCTGCACCGACGCCCTTCTGGCATTCCAGTGGCTGATCGATCCGGACGAAGATCCGAACACCAACTGGGACGTGCCAGCCGTCTGCTCCAACTCGTGGGGCATCGGTTCCTGGCATAACGTGCCGCCGTACAACACGCCGTGTGACGAGTCTTTTTGGAGCTATCTGGACGCCTGCGAAGCCGCCGGCATTGTGATCCTCTTCTCCGCCGGTAACGAGGGCTCCGACCCCAACACGCTACGCCGCCCCGCCGATCGGGCGACGGACGATTTCCGCACCTGCGCGGTGGGCGGCATCGACGGCAATGCCGGCGGCCCGCCCTGGCCAATGTACACCAGTTCATCACGAGGTCCGACCTACTGCACGCCGGACGGCACCGCTGCCATTAAGCCGGAGATCTCCGCGCCGGCGGTGAGTGTGCGTTCCTCGGTACCCGGTGGCGGCTACAGCTCGTACAGCGGAACCTCGATGGCCTCACCACACGTCAATGGCGTCGTGGCCCTGATGCGTGAAGCCTGTCCGGACCTGACCGTACAGGAGGTCAAGGAGATCATGTACCTCACGGCCCTCGACCAGGGTACGACCGGCAAGGACAACGACTACGGCTACGGCGTGGTGGACGCGTATGAGGCCGTCAACATGGCCCTGGACTGGTGCGGCGATAGCCCGCCACGGGC
>JBDRDH010000205.1:0-28421 GCA_043820985.1 Planctomycetota bacterium | reverse complement strand
TTTTGTAAAGCTTCCGGGCAGCAGCCAGTGAAAACAGCCAGAATCGCACTGAGCGCGCTAATCCGAAGCGCGGGAAACAGACATCGGTTGACTTTGACTGTCATGCTCGAAACCTCCTGCACATCGTGAGTGGCACGGTCTGACGAAGTCAGGCCGTGGCGGCCCAGGACCGCGGCCAAGTTGCACGTCGGGCCATCGACCCGACGTACAGTATTTTCAGACTTCGTTATCCCGGAAGTAGCTGAGCAGCGCATACATCCTTCTGCAGTAGGTCGGAAACAGGATGAAGTTCGCGCTGACCGTGTTTCTGTCCACAGCCTTGCCTGTCGGATGACCAGCGTCGTTGCGCGCTGACCGAATCAGATCGAAGACGCGATCGAGAGTCACGTGGAGGTCGTCGACGAGCTCGTTGGGAAGGCTGCCGAGCTTTTGCTGCAGGCGCTTCCACAGCTCGTCGTACTTACGTTTGATCAGCCAGTGCTTGCGGACAACCGACTTGAACTTCGACTTCTCATCTGAGTCCGCGAGAGCTTCCCCAAACGCTTCGATCAAGAGCAACATCGCTTTCTCAGCCGCGCAGCCGGTCATCACCGCGGCGGCAAGCAGGTAGCTGGCCTTGAAGCAGCCGAGGGCCTCCTCCAGATAGCGGATGATTGTTGGATCGATCTCGGGAATGTTGTCCTGAATCTGCTTGAGATAGCCCTCAGGGTCGTGCGGAACGTAGTCTCTCTGGCTCAGAACGCGGTGGCCGTACTCGGTTACACGGTAGTGCGGCCACTCCAATGCCTTGACGCTGGAGCGAGCACCGGTACCCGAGGCGATGATTCCCTCCCGGTAGAGGTTATGGAATACGTCCAACACCCGTGTGTCATCGGTTTCGCCGTATGCGAGCCCACGCCGTTGGGCCTCGCTTCGAGCGAAGTTGTTGCTTACCAGATTGACTTGGCCACCGGGATGAGCTCTCAATTGATCGAGCACGATTCGTCGAAGCTGGCAATACTCGATGGTCATTGTTGGCTTGCCCTCACTCGAGGCCCCAACTCGGCGCAATTGACGGTGCCGCCCACGCGGCAGTCCTGCCTGCGCATGCTGCACGAGCTCCTCATCCCTCTTCTCTCATTGACTGGAGGAACTCCGCCAACTCGCTCTCATCGGACCCCTCGTACAGGTCGAGGAGAGATCCGAGAATACTCGGCGTGGGCTCTCTGGGATTGACCGCTTCGTAGATCCTCTCTGCGGCGCCCGGGGCAAGTTGAAAGGAACCGGTCGTAGCCACACCTTCGCGCCATACTACAATCCGCAATTTGTTCGCTGCCTCGTGAACCACGGTCTCATACGGTGCGCCTACGAAGAACTTGGTTACATCAGAATCGTATTCGTTGAAGTATCCGTCGATTCGGGATTCACCTGTGGATATGACTACGAGGAAATTAAGATGTCGATCTTCCCATCCGAAGGTGCCGTGCCCGTCGTGAAGTGGCACGTCTCTCAACCACGCTCGCCCCCCCATATCATGATAGCCAAGGTGGTGGAACAGCGGTCTCGAGCCAAAGGGGCCGGCGCGCCGGAGCATGACAATCCCCAGCGCCGCGAGCCCCCCCACAACAAAGCAGACCACGAAGATGATCACGAAGCGTTTCATGTGGACATCCAAGCAAGCAGGTCGGATCATCGACCCGACGTTTCTCTACCGCCGCCGGCGGCGTTTTTTCTTGCGGTCGTCGCGGCGGGGTTTGTATTTGGTCGAGCCCTTCTTCATGCGCGGGATGTTGCCGTCCAGCATGCCCGACTGGCCGAGTTGCTGGGTGAAGCGCATGCGGTCGCGCATGCCCATGCCGGCCATCTGCTTCATCATGCCGCGCATCTGCGTGAACTGCTTGACCAGCCCGGAGACGTCCTGGGCCTCGACGCCCGCGCCGCGCGCGATCCGCCTCCGCCGCGAAGCTTCAATGACTTCGGGGTTGGTTCGCTCCTTCGCCGTCATGGAATGGATGATACCCTTGAAGCGGTTGAGGTCCTCCTCGGGCATCTCCATGTCGCCCATCGCCGAGCCCATGCCGGGGATCATCTTCAGGATCTGCTTCATCGGTCCCATCTTGCGCATCTTCTCGAGCTGCCCGAGGAAGTCGTCCAGGCCGAAGGCCCCCTTGGCCATCTTCTCCTGCTGCTTGAGAGCCTCCTTCTCGTCGAATTGCTCCTGGGCTTTCTCCACCAGGCTGACGATGTCACCCATGCCGAGGATGCGGCTGGCGATGCGCTCCGGATGAAACTCCTCGAGCGCTTCCAGCTTCTCACCCACGCCGATGAACTTGATCGGCTTGCCGGTCACGCGCTTGACCGACAGCGCCGCTCCGCCGCGGGTGTCGGAGTCGAACTTGGTGAGGATGGCCCCGTCGAGCTCGAGGCGCTCATCGAAGGCTTTGGCGGTATTAACCGCGTCCTGGCCGGTCATGGCGTCCAGTACGAGATAAATCTGGTGTGGCTGGGTGACGTCGGCGATCTTGGAGACCTCGGCCATCATCTCTTCGTCGATCGCCAGGCGACCGGCGGTATCCATGATCACCACGTCGCGGTCCAGCTTGCGCGAAGCCATGACGGCGTTGCGGCAGACCTTGACCGCGTTCTGGTGACCGCGTTCGACGTGCACCGGCACGCCGACCTGCTCGCCGAGCACCTCGAGCTGATCGATAGCCGCCGGTCGTTTGAGGTCGGCGGCGACCATGAGGGGCTTCTTGCCCTTCTGCATGCAGTAGCGCGCCAGCTTGGCGCAGGTGGTCGTCTTGCCGGAGCCCTGGAGACCGGCCATCAGGATGACGGTCGGCGGGCGCGAGACGAATGGGATGCGCGTCTCGATCGGGCCCATCAGCGCCACGAGCTCGTCGTAAACGACTTTGACCATGACCTGCTCGGGCTTGAGGGTATTAAGCACCTCCATCCCGAGGGCCTTCCTGGTGCACTCATCGCAGAACTCGCGGGCCACCTGGACGTGCACGTCGGCTTCGAGCAACCCCGTGCGCACCTCGCGCATGGCCTCGCGCACGTTGGCTTCGCTGATGCGTCCCCGCCCGCGGATGCCGCGGAAAACGCCGTTCAATTTCTCGCTTAATTGATCAAACATGTGGTTAGTTTATCGCATCCGCGAAGGGGCGGGAAGTGAAGGCGGGCGAACGCGCGCTCAACCGTCCCCCCTGCCAGGGGGGACCACAGGGGGGTCGTCGCTGTGCTGATGCGATGTTCGACCCTCCCCCAGCCCCTCCCTGGCAGGGAGGTGGGTATGATGGCGATGCTGAACACGCTTGTCGACGGCCGGCGAGACGCGGGCCGCTACATATACGGCCGGCGAGACGCAGGCCGCTACACTTGTCGAACCAGCTCGATTTCGTCGCGGATCGGGATGCCGTGGCAGCCAGTGGCGGGGATTGCCTGCTTCAAGCGGCGGCTTTCCTCGATAGCATCCGGGCGGATGGTGGCGATGACAAAGCCACGCCGCTGGTAAAAGCGCAAAGCGTCGAGGTTGTCGTTGGTTGTTGTCACGACCAGACGCCGAGCGTGCCGCGCGCGGGCCAGGTCCGCCATTGCCGTTACCAAGGCGGTTCCAATACCGTGGAATCGTTCCACGGCATCGAGGCTGACTATCTCGCACTCCGTATTGTGGAGTTCGTAGGTAGCCAGGCCACAGCGCTGCCCGGAATCCTCGGCGATCAAAGCCGGCAATGCCGCCGCGTTCAGCATGCGACCAGTTACGACGATACCCGGGCCACCCCAGCGCTCGCGTAACAGGTCGGTGATCCACTGCCGGTCTTTATCCATGGCCGGTCTGACGTGCAAGATGATGCTCCAGCGCCGAGCCGCGGGTTTCCAATGACTGCCATTGGTTTACTGGTTTTGCCGCAATAGCTGGCGGGCGATCACCAGGCGTTGTATCTCGCTGGTACCCTCGTATATCGAGGTGATGCGGGCATCGCGGTAAAGTTGCTCGACACGGAAGTCATTGCAATAGCCCGAACCGCCGTGCACCTGGACTGCTCGATAGGCGATACGGTTAGCGGCCTCGGCGGCGTACAACTTGGCCATGCTGGCTTCGCAGGTGAAGACGTCGCCCTGTTCCTTGAGTTGGGCGGCCCGGTCGATCAGCAGTTGCGAGGCATCCAGCTCGGTAGCGCTGTCGGCGATCATCCACTGGATGGCCTGGAAGTTGCTGATGGGCTGTTTGAATTGCTGGCGTTCCAGGGAGTAGCTGACCATCTCATCGATACAGGCCTGGGATATGCCGACGGCCTGCGAGGCGATGCCGATGCGGCCGCCGTCCAGGGCTGAGAGGGCGATATTCATACCATCGCCATGCTGCCCCAGCAGGTTTTCTTCAGGCACAAAGACCTTATCGAGGCCCATCTCGGCGGTTTCCGAACCGCGGATGCCCATTTTGCCGTGGATCTGGGTGCGCGCGACGCCCTCCTGATTAGCATCCATCAGGAACATGGAGAGGTCCTTGTGCGTGCCGGTCTTGTCCGTACGGGCCAGTACCACAAACCAGCGGCCGGTGATACCATTAGTAACCCACATCTTGGGTCCGGTTAAACGGTAACCACCTTTAACTTTTTCCGCGCGCGTACGCACCGAGGAAGGATCGGAGCCGGCATCAGGCTCACTGATCGCGAACGCCGACAGGTTATTTGTCGTGGCCAGTTGGGTGAGCAACCGATCGCGCACACCCTCGGCCGCATACATCTTGATGATTTCACAGACCATGGAGTGCACGCTGATGGTGACGGCGACGGAGGGTGAGGCGTAGGCCAGTTCGCGGAGGATATGCGCGTAAGGCACCATGGGGCAGGCCAGCCCACCATCCTGCTCGGGCACGCGTAAGCCGAGCAAGCCCATCTCGGTATACTGGTCGAGCAGCGTGCAACAGGAGGTTTCGGTGCGATCCCATTCACGATCGCGCTCCAGCAGTTCCCCGCGCGCGTAGTCGCGTACGCCCTCGATCAGTATGCGGTGGTCATCGGAAATTACGGTACTCATGGCTCACCTGGCTCCTTAGCGGGGCCCGGCCGCCAAGAGCGGCCGTGCATATTAATCCTGCGCGCGGTTGAGATGCAGCATTCGCCAGATATCGGTTTATGTACCGAGGAGAGCTGGTCAGAATGTGGCACTTGCATAGCGCTTCTGAGCGTGCGCCCCTGCCGCGTGGCGCTAATGAGTTATCATTGTAGCAGGAGATCATGTTTCTGTCGTGGCCTTCAATTGAAGCCGTGAACCGCCATCTGGAGTATTTAGTGAAGTACATTGCGACCACTAAGCCGGTTGTGCGGTTGGTATTCATCGTCCGCCCGGGCTGTCGGCTGGCCGTGTTTTCGCTGGAGATGGGAAGGATCCTTCTACTGAAATCTGTGGGCGGCTGGGCGAATATCACGGCTGGCCGGTTTTGGAGCTGTGGGGAACTCCCGACCAGGCCGGATATGCACACGGCTACCTGATGGCCAAACCGGTCGTCCGCCTGATGGATGACTACATGCTGGACAAGAAAATAGTCCCTAACATAACCCTATATGAGGCGGTTCTGTTACCAGGGATGCGGCGACAGTTTGCCTGGGATGAGTCGCATACCAGCGAACTGCGGGCACTATGCCAGGGGGTACGGGATCGGCTGGGGGCGGATGGTTTCCGTTCGCGGAAGCTGGGGCGGCGTTTGAAGCTCGCTGATTGTTTGGCGGCCAATACCCTGGCGGACTGGTTTGGCATGCTCTGCTCGACCTTCTCGGTCTGGAGGACGCTGACATCTGATGAACAGACGCTCACGGCCCGCAACCTCGACTTCCCCGCCACCGGCGGGATGGATCGGGCCCAGTTTGTGTTGATCTACCGTGGTGCATGAATACAGACGGAGTTACGGTCCTGATGCATGACGCGGGTGGTTTACCGGCTTCGCGTGCTACCGGCTTTACGCCGTTCGCGTTGATCATGCGCAAAGCCCTCGAATCGGCCAATGGCCAGGATTTTGTAAAAAAAGTGGCAGCTACTGGAGAAACGTCCGGTAATGGTCGGCAACAATATTTACGTCAGTGGTCCGCGGCGACCCGATAATCCGCCGCCGGCGGTCTTTGAGTATGATCCCAATAAGCTTGATCAGGGCTTGACCCGGCGCCTGCCGACGCACAACAGTGACCAGTTGTCAGCGGCCCTATGGTGCACGAATCCTATGCGTCTGCGCCGCTCGCCGGTGGAATGTCGGCGGTACATGCTGCTTGAAAGGCAGCTCACGGAGCTGGAACAATCCGGCCGGCAACTTGACGTTGACCGGGCGCTGAAACTGATCCACCGTGTCCGTCAGCGGACGACTTTGCACAGTGTGGTGTTTTTGCCAGCGCGTCGCATAATGCACGTTCACATCCCGGCATTTGGCGACGAAGTAGTGGAGTTCCGGTTGGATGAATGGCAGACCCGGCCGACGGCCCATACGCTGGAGAGCAAACAGAAGGACAAGCCATGACACACAGCGGACGTTTTCAGATCGCCACGCGTGGCAATACGCACGTGCTCGACATTACCGATGAGGTGGTTGGCGTGTTGACGGAGTCCGGCATACGCGACGGGCTGCTGGTGGTTTTTGTGGTTGGCTCGACGGCGGCGATCACGACGACCGAGGCCGAGCCGGGGTTGCTGAACCACGATCTCAAGGCATTTTGTGAACGCATAGCGCCCGAGCGGGAACGTTATGCCCACGAGGAGACGTGGCACGATGATAACGGCCATGCCCACGTGCGGGCCTCCGCGCTGGGCCCGTCGATCGCCGTGCCGGTGGTGGAGGGACGGATGCCGCTGGGAACCTGGCAGCAGATCATCCTGCTCGACTTCGACACGCGCGGCCGGCGGCGCGAGGTGATGGTGCAGGTGGTGGGGGAGTAGGAATTGTGAATTGCGAATTGCGAATAGCCTCGCCGGCTCTTAACTCGCTACTCGCTATTCGTTACTTTGCACTTCCCCACAGTTCCAGCAAAGATCGAAGTTGCCCGGGTTTTCCTCGTGGCACTTGGGGCAGGTCCAGTCGTTGAGTCCACCGGCGGCGCGCGCCACATCCATCTCGTGGCGGGCGTGCTGGAGCAGCCAGCGGACCTCCAAGTAGAACTCGCTGGCCACGCGCAAACGGTTGAAAAGGCTACCGTGCCCACCAACTAATTCGCCGATCGTGCGTTCCTCGACGGGGAAATGTGGCACCAGCTCGGCTTCCAGGACGGATTGCATGCCTGGAACCGGCACTTCCCCGCACATGATACGATCGAGAATGAACCAATCGTGGCGTGGTAGCCGGCCGGAGATATCAAAGGGCTTGCCGCACTGTGGGCAGGTATGATTAATGGCGCCCGCGAGGTCCGTTTCACAGTAGGGGCAGTAGAAGCCGAAGTCGGGCAGTGGTGATTCGTCGCCGGTGAAGCGTGGTGGCCGCAAGCGCATCCAGGTGTGCACGATCGAGCCCATGTCCAGATCGGTGCCGCATTCCGGGCAGCGATGAGTTGGCAGTCCGCGCAAAGGGTAGCGGCAATTTGGACACCCGATACCCCAGTTGGGTATCGGCAACTGCATGATGTCGATGTCGTTATCCATCACAATGATTATAACAAGCGGCCATCAAGATAATGCGGGGCAGCACCTGGCGGGGCAGTGTTTATCGACACAGTTCGCGGAAGACGGCGATGGCCTGATCGATCTGAGCGGAGCTGACGTCCAGGTGCGTCACGGCACGTACTCGATCGGGCCCGGTAGCCAGTACCCAGACATCACGATCGTGCAGCCGGACGACGAATTCAGCCGCCGTGCCGAGCTGTTCCTCGATCCCGAAGATAACGATATTGGTCTCAACCGTGGCTGGATCAAGCTGAATGCCGGGTAGTTCCGTGATGGCCGCGGCCAATCGGCGCGCATTGGCATGATCGTCGGCTAGGCGTTCAACGTTGTGTTCCAGGGCATACAAGGCGGCGGCCGCCAGGATGCCGGACTGTCGCATGCCGCCGCCGAACATCTTTCGAAAACGGTGGCAGCGCGCGATGAAGGTCCGCGGGCCAGCGACAATCGAGCCTACCGGGGCACCCAGACCTTTGGAAAAACATACTGATACTGAATCAGCGTACCGCGTGTAATCAGTTGGTTGGCAGCCGGCGGCGGTGCAGGCATTCAACAAGCGGGCACCGTCCAGATGTACATGTAGATTGTGTTGCCGCGCGGCGGCGTATACATCCGCGACGGACGCAACCGGCCAGACAGTGCCACCGCCACGGTTGTTGGTGTTTTCGACTATGACCAGCCGCGACCGGGCGAAATGTGAATCCTTCGGGCGGATCATGGCCTCGACGTCGCGTCCGCTGAACACGCCGCGTTGACCATGTATGAGGCTGATGCTGCAGCCGGCCAGGGCGAAAGGGGCCCCGCCTTCGAAGTTGTAGCTGTGCGTATTTATGTCGGCGATAATCTCGTCGCCCGGTTCACTGGCGGCCCGGATAGCCACCTGGTTAGCCATACTGCCAGATGGCACGAATAGAGCCGCTTCCTGGCCGAGCAGCGCGGCCATGTGTTCCTGGAGCCGGATGACGGTCGGGTCGTCGCCGAGCACGTCGTCGCCGACCTCAGCGCTGGCCATGGCGACGCGCATTTCGGGAGAGGGGCGGGTTACCGTATCACTGCGCAGGTCAACGATATTCTTCATTGAGGATTTTCCAACGGGCGGAGGTTTCACGAACGATCTCAGTCACGCGGTTGATTTCCTTGTCGAACAGTTGTGGCTTGGCGTTGTTCCACCACTTGTCGGACTTGACACTTTTGATCTGACAGATTTTGGCGCAGGCCTTGTAAATGTCGAGCCTGACCAGTCCGTCCTCGGTGACCAACTGGTCGAGCATCGTTTCGGCGGCGGCGGGCGTGCATTTGGTCAGAGCCTGGGTGGCCTTGATATCTCCGTCGAAAGAGAGTTCCAACAGCTTCTGCACGCTGGTCTTGGTGGACAGATGCGCCAACACCTCGTAGCACAAGTTAAGTGTTTGTTTGTCGAGCCCCTTACGTTTCACTAAGTTGCAAAGTGAACCGTCGGCGCCCACGATGGTGAAATTCTGGATCACCCCCAGAACCTGGCGCAGCTCGGCTGGACTGGCATCCGCTTTATCAACGATCGGCTTCAATTCCTGTTCGAACAATTGCTGGCGATAGGTATTGAAGACCAGGGCCATCTTTTGCGACAGCGAGTCGGCGTTGGCCACGCCCCCGGTGGACAGATTGCCCAGTTGTTTACCGTCCGGCGTGACGAATGACATCTCCATATTGGAGTGCTTGCGCAGGTAAAAGCCCTCCAGCAGGTCGCGGTGCTTGCTGCGCGAGAGGCGGACGGGGATGAAGCGCTGTGAGAGCATCAGCACGCGCGGGTCGGACAAAGCCTGCCGCTGGGCGCGCTCGATGTCATTGTCGCGGTCGCCACTGCCGGCCAGCACGTAAAACAGAATGGGTAACTTGGTCTGCTGAGACAGCGCGATCGCCTGCTGCGGGTCGGTCTGCCACTTAATCCCCTGGCTCGACTGGGCCTGCGCCAGGGCGGAACCGGCCAGTAACATCACGGTGATCAGAGTGCATCGACGCATGACACGTCCTCCATCGTAGGTTCGTTTACTACCATGCTATTGTAGCGTCTCGACGACTCATTCGCCTCCACCGTCCAATTCGGCTAACAGTTTGCGGGCGGCGGCGCGGGCGTGGGGCGAAGCTTCCGGGCGGGCGGCGTACTCGAGCGCGGCGCGGGCTTGCTGTAAGCGTCCGCGCTGACGCAGAACCTGGGCCCGCACGACGTGGGCCCAATCGCGCTGCCAGGGTTCGATCTCGCGCTGGAGGGAGGGATCGGTGTCCAGCAGCCAGTTGGCGTGTTTGGCGGCCTGATCCCATTGTTCCAGCGCGGCCGCCGCGCGGGCCGCGAGCAGATGATAAGCACCTTTTTGCGGGACTCTGGACGTAAGTTGCTCAGCCAGGCGCGCGGCTTGTGCGTGCTCGCTGGCGCGGAATGCGTTTACCGCCTGATGCCAAACCTGCTCTTCATTGAACTCCTCGGCGGGATTCGTAGCCGTCGGTTGGCTGGCGGTGCTCAGGCGGGGCGGGATGCCCATATGTGTAACCGGCTGGTCGTGCCGGCGGCGCTGGGGCTCGATTGGTCCGACCTCCTCAAAGCGCAGATCGTCGAACCAACAGGTGCCCACGGGCCAGTAGGCCCAGAGCTTGATGCGGACGAATTCGATGTGATGCTGGAAGTCGCTGAACACGTCGGCGGGGAGCAGCTCGAAGTCGAGATTGAACGCCCGCCAGTCGGCGGATGGCTCGATGTCTTTGCGCATCGTATAGACGGGATCCTGGGAGGTTTGTAGCTCGCCGTCCACGCGCCGCGTGACTGTCGCATAGCCGCGTACGAAGACTTTCATCCGTGGACCGGTTGAACGGGTATAGCCCGTGCAGCAGTAGCGCGTGTTGGGTTTCACGGGAATCGGCTGGCCGATGAGATCCACGCCATATGAGGCCATCAGTTTCTTGTCGCCGGTCATTTCGATCACGTGGCCGTGCCAGCCGCCGCCGTCGGCGACGCGTACGTTGGCGGGGTGCACGGTGGACCAGCCGGCGGGGAGTTCACCGCGGTCGTCGAGTTGCTCGAAATCGCCGTTGATCAGCAGGTTCGCGGGCTGTGTGGCGGGGGTGGATGTCGGCTGTGACGAGGGTGGTTCGGCCGCTGCCAGATGACACACTACGTAAAGGCACAAAGTGAAGGTGGTGCGGTTGTAAGGCACTTTGCTAATCTCCGGCATCTTCCGAACCGAGGGCGGCTTGGCAGGTGTCGATCTTCTCGGCGGCCTGGACGAAGTAGTCGGACTCGGTGAACTCAACGCGAATGCGCTGGAACTGGGTTAGAGCTTTATCGTAGCGCTTCAGTGCCAGCAGGCAGTTGGCACGCAACCAGACTGCTTCGGGGACGTGCGTGGCCTTGGGGGCGACGCGCTCGGCCAACTCCAGGTAGCGCAGCGCCAGCGGGCCGGGCTGCTGGACGAACGTGATCTTGCCGCGCCAGAAGAAGGTGAAGCCCTCGAGCTTCTGCAAGGGCGCATCGTCCTCCCAGCGGTCGAGCGCGACCAGCGCCCAGTCGAACTCGTTGCGGGCCAGCAGGTCTTCCAGCGTATAGCTGTAGCCTCCGGCCTTGGCCAACATCTCCGGCTGCTTGATTTCGCGCTCACTCAACGTCTGGGCCTTTCGATACTGGCGTTCGGCGTCAGGGTAATCACCGGACAGTAGAGCCACGTCACCGAGGCCGATGACTGCTCGGCGGCGTAATTGCTGCATGGGGTGGTCGGAGCTGTCGGCGGTTTCGGTAAGGACGTGGTCGTACAGTTCACGCGCCAGGGCGAATTCGCCCAGGCCCCAGGCGAGAATGTGGGCGCGCTGGCAGGACAGTTCCAGGTGGTCGTCGCGGTTGGTGGCGGTGTCCAGGACCAGTTCATAGAGCTTCGCGGCTCGCTGGGGATCATAAGCGCGTGGCTGCGAGCAGGCGCGGGCAGCGTCGGCGGCGACCTGGGGTGCTTCCGGCAGGTCGGGGAATCGCCGCAGGAGCGCCTCGGCCGCGCGGACCAGCTCCGGCCACTTCTCCAAACATGTCCAGAATTCGACGTAGAGTAGCAAGTCATCGGCGGCCATGTGCTGCACGTCGTATCCCGTCGCCGCCTGGGCGTATTGCTCGGCGTTGCCATAGCGGAAGTAGCGCGTTTTGACATCGACCTGGAAAATGCGTGGCTGGCAAGTGGCCTGATCGGTGTTGCCGTGTTTGTCAGTAACCGTCAGTGTGACCTCCGGGCGACCGGTGCGGAAGTACACGTGTCGCAGCTCATGACCGGTGGCTTCCAGGCCGTCGCCGAAGGACCAGCGGGCCTGGGCCACGTTGCTGCCATGACTGCGGAATTCGACCAGCGTGGCCTGATGGCCGTCGGTATCGCGTACCCAGTAAGTGTTGAGCACGAGGGCCTCGGGTACGGCGAGCACCGGTTTGTCGCGGGCCTCGTATTCGTTGGCGCTGGCGGTACGTACGCTGAGCCAGGCTTCGCCGGGGATGGCGGAGAACTGCTCGGCGTCCGGCGGTCTCCAGCCGAGAAACGCCATCTGGTCGCCGGTGCCTTCTTCCTGGAAGTACTGCACGCGGGCCACGCCGGCCTTGAGCCGCACGACGCCGTGCTTTTCGCCGCGCTCGGAACCACCCCAGCCGTGCGGTCCGGGCCATTCGACGATGGTGCGGTCGTTGACGCGCACCCAGCTACCATCGTCGCTGGCGGTGCAGAAGGCGTATTCGCCGGGCTGGTCGATCTGCAAGTAGCCTTCGTAGACGCTGACGTAGTTCTCGCTGGGGCCGAAGCGGTTGAAGCCGTCGGAAATACTGTCGCGGAAGCAGGCGCCTTCGAGTTCGGCGGCATGGATCAGCTTGCGCAGCGCGGGTAGCGTCGCCGGGTGCTCTGGCTTGGCTTTACGGTAGATGCGTAGCAGGATACCGCGGCGCGGGTACCAGGTGGCCGGCTTGGGTGGCGAGGGGCGCCCGGCTGGGTCGCGTTTCCACTCGTTCCAGGTGGTCTGCCACGCTTCGAACTCTGGATTGAGTGTTTTGACGCGTGGAGCCTGTGTATTGCCGTAGTAAAGCCAGGTGGCGAGGCGCTCGTCGGGCGGCACGCGAAACTGCAAGAGCGTACTGCGTCGTGGATCGTGGTGGATAATCTCGAAGCTACGCGGCTGGCCGTCGGCGTCAACCAGGCGCAGGTCGTGTCCGTCCGGGGTGGTATGATCGGCGAGGGTGACGCGGACCCAGGCCACGTCGCCGGCTTCCGGCCGGCAGTTGATGCGTACACGGAAGGGCCAGGCATCATTCCACCAGGGCGGTCCGGCAACGGCGGTGGTGGCGCAGAGCAAGATTATCGCCGTGGCCCAGGGCCAGGTTGGCCGGCGACGCACACACACGCTGTCCACGCACAATGCGCTCATTCGCTCTCGCTCAACTGCAGGAAGTAGCGTCGCACGGCGTCCTGATATTCACGGGGAACAGGTTCGTCCATGGCGTCGAGGATGCGGCGGCGTTGGTCGGCGGGGAGGTGGTAGGCACGGTCGATACGCAAGACAACTTCGCGTGCCGCCAGTTCGCCGGTCATCTTGAGTTGTTGCAGGACCATCTGCTGGATCTTGAAAAGTTCGGCGTAGCGGCCATCCTCGGCCGCTTGCTCAGCTTGGCGCATGAGCTCAAGACTGTGTTCGAACTCCGGTAGTTCAATACGGATCATTTTCAACTGGCCGGCGACGCGTTCGGCTTTCTGGCGGATGCGCTGTTGCCAGTCGGACATGAGCTTCAGGTCCTTGAACAGTGGCGGCGGGCTCTGACCTTGCAAGCCTTCCTGTCCGGCGCCGCGGGCCTTGCCGCCGCCGGTAGCGCCGCCGGTGGCCATCTGCTGGAGTTCCTTGACGACACCCTGCTCGTAGGGGTCGTTGGTAACGCGGGTAGGTGTCTGGCGGCCAGACAGGCCCTTGGCGATATTTTCTACTAGTTGCCCCTGGCTGCGTCCGGAGCGGCCGTCGCCAGAGCGGCCGGAGAGTTCGTTGTTGTCGGGTAGTTGATTGCCAGTTTTGCCGACGGCGCTGAAGTTGCTGATCGGGCCGCCGGCCACTTCCCAGCCGGCCCCTTCGGCCAATGAATCCGCCCAGGCACTGGTGATGTCCTCGGCGGCGTCGTTCAGGTCGTCCTGCTCTTCGATCAGGTCGCCGATCAGATCCCAGAGCTGTTCCGGCAGATCGACCATGGGGATCTCGGGGAAGTCGAGCGGCTCTTCCATGATCCACTTGATGTGGTCGGGCGAGTTGGGCAGCCACATCTCCATCTCTTCGACGAGCGATTCGGCCAGTTCGCGGCCGGATTGCTCGCGCGGCACGGCCAACTCGATCAGGTTGGGTGTCAGGTTCTTGCTGGCCTCCTCGATCTGCTCGACCATCTCCCTGTAGTCGTTGGCGATTGTCTCGTCGGCGAAACCCTGCTCGGTCAGCTTGCCAATATCGCGGACGGATTCGGTGAATACCTCGGCCCACTTGTCCTCGGTACCGCGCAAACGTTCAATGGCTTGCAGGTCGTCGTGCGTCAGGTCGTCGCCCTTGCGGACCAGCTCCTCGGTCTCGGCGATGACCTTGTCCTGCTCCGGCATGAAGTCGCGCAGCTTTTCGAGCAGGTCGTGGATGCGCTTGAGAGCCTGGTCGCGCTCCTCGGGAGTCAGCTTTTCCAAGGCTTCCTGGGCCTCGGCCGCACTGCCCAGATTGCGCTCAACGCTGCCGATCAACGCCAGTAGTCGCTCGATTATCTCATCCATGATTTCCAGGAGTGGCTGTTTGAGTGGTTGGCGCTGCTGGTAGGTGCCCTCGTAACGGGCCAGGGCCTGGAGCGCCTGGAGCATGGCGCCAGTGGCCAGGTCCTGTAGTTCGCCGATTATGCTTTGAGCCGGTCGCAATGCCCGTTGCTGCTGATCGATGAGTTCGCCGGTCAGATCGCGGATGCGTTGTTGACGGGCGCGCAGTGGCTCGATCTCGCGATCCATATCCAGGTCTGTGCGGTTCTCGCGTTGTAGTGCCAGGATCCGCTTGAGAGCTTCCAACAGCCGCCTGGTTTCGGTGGCCAGCAGGGCACGGTCCTGGTTGGGTTCGCTGACCGTGATCGACCAGGTGCGGCCGATGCCGATATTTGGTTCCGGCTGGCGGTAATCAAGGGCCACGATGCGATATTGCAGTATGTCATCGGTTTGTAATTCCAATCCGGACAGTGACAGCCGCGTGGCACATTGCCAGTGGCGCGTACCATGCTCTGAAATCGGCCACTGCTGGGCTGTGTGCCATTCACCGGCGGCCCAGCGCATTTGTAAAGCCACCCGCGACAGGCCGATGTCATCCTCGGCTTCGATGGCCAGTTCAATCTCGGCATTAGCCGGCAGGATCAGATCGCGTCCCGGCACTTTCACGATAGCTAGTGGTGGTTGGTCAGGCTCGACGGTGAGCGTGTAGCGCGGTGGACGGATATTGGTAAGATCCTGGAGATCCGTTATCCGCGGCGCATAACTACCGCCGCGTGTCAGGGTGAAGCCCCCGGAGAGTTGCCGGTGCTGATCGCCACTGACGGTGAGTGGAATAGTGGTGCCGTCGGAAAATTCGAGTTCGGCTCTCGACAGGCTCACGGAGGCCGTGGCCGCCAGCTCGATGGATGAACCGGCCAGGGCGGTCACATCGCCGACATTCGGTTTGAAAGTGTGCGCGGGGCGGTCAACATATTCGGGCGGAGTCACGGTGATCCGCAACTGCTCGATACGCGGACGATATTGCAGAGTGACACGGTACAGTGAACTGACTGATCGTCCGGCGCGGACCCGGTAGACCAGCGGGTGCCTGACACTGTCGAAATCATAGGTAAAGCTGTCGGCCGAGTTGCGCGCCATGGTGCCGGTTACCCAGTCAAGGTCTGCCAGGCGGTATTCCAGCGTGGCGGCGGGGCGCCGACCAATACCCGGAAGCGGCACGGTAGCTTCAATTCGCAGGGCTGTACCTTCGGTCAGTTCCACGTCGCCGGGACTGACAGCCGGGGCGCTAGACAACAGGTGCGGACTTGGTGAGAGGGGATGCAGCAACCGCGTCAGGGCGTTACCCGTCCACCGCGGACGCAACAGACCATAGCTGCCCAGCAGCACCACACTGATTGCCAGGATGATCAAAGCGCGGCGCACTGGTTGCCAGTCCACGGCGCGGGGAGCAGTTTGTACGTCTAAAGCAGCGGCGTTCTCGATCAGGGCGGCGTGTGCAATCGGGTCGCGCAACACTGCGCGCGACTGCATGAATTGCAGAGCGTTAATCAGCCGGTTTTGCTGTCCAGGCAGACGGGCCTCATACAGCAACGCTAATCCGTCCGCAGCCGGCGGGCGCAGCACGAGTCGATAACCTGCCATGGCCAACCATGCCAGGGCCGCCACGGTGAACACCAGCCAGCCCAATATCAAGTGCCCCGACGAGAGCATGGCGAGATTATCCAGCACGATCATGGCCAGCAGCCAACCTAGTAGTCCCGTCAAGCCAAGCAGCAACGCGTGGCTGATTTGGCGGCGGTGCCAATGTCGCCGAATGGTGGCGATTATCTCAAGGATATGCTGTTGCGGACTCATAGTATCACCTGCACCTCAAGCCAACTGGCTCCGGCGTCGCAGTATCCATTCCAGACACAACAGCACGACAAACGCTGTGCCGAATATGCGATCGCCCCAGAGGCCGGTGGATTCCTCGATCGTGCGCGTCACCGGCTCGGCAGGCAACTCGCGGGCCCAGTTCTGAATCTGATCCGGCGCTATGCAGCGACCGCCACTGAGTTGCGCCACACGTGCCAGCCACTGAGGATCGGGCCGGGGATCGAGCAACTCGAGGTCGGGTCGCTGGACACTGACACTCACTATCCGCGATTCGGCCAGCGCGACAGCCGACTCGTCGAAGGATTCAGCCGCAACCAACAGGTCCAGGCGTCCCGGTCGGCGTGGAGCTACCGTGCCACGGAACTGACCGTCACCCAGTTCGGCCAGTGGGACGGGTAGTTGTTGCCCGGTTTCATCAATGGCGGTTGCCGCTACCGTCAGGTTTTTGGCGGATTCGGCGCTATCCGGATCGTCCCGCAAACTGATCTCTAATGTGACTGCCTGACCGATGCTGCACTGTGCCCGGTCGGTTGAAACGAACAGGTGTTGTGTGGCTTGTTCCTGTTCGCTGGCTAACCAGCGCACCAGTTGCCCCCAGAAGCGCTCGTAGAACGAGCTGTCGCCGGTAAAGCCGCCGACCACCAGTCGCCAGCGCCAGGTCGTATCGACCGCGAACACCATGGTGCGTCCGGCTCCGACCTGCTGCGCGATCATGATTGGCAGGCTGCGACGTCCATCCGGCCCGCTGACCTGTGAATTGACCGCCAGCACTTCGGCTCCCGGTTTGACGCCGGATATGCGGCTGCAACCGCTCAGCGGCGGGAGCTTGTGGAAGAACGCGGTATCGCGCGAACGATCGCCCGACAGGCGGAAGAGCGGATGCTCGCGGCCGGCGTCGGTCAGCCGCAGGTTGAACTGCTGCTCGATCTGCGGATTAACCAGGGCGCTGAATTCAACCGGCAGAATATCACGCAGCTCGGTCCGGCCGAATCCCAGCGGTCCAAAACTATGATATCCGCCCGTCAGCAACAACCCGCCGCCGTTATCCGTCACCCAGGCGCACAAGGCGTGCAGCTCGTCGGTGGTTGAGAAGTAGGTGCCTTCGACATCGCCCAGAATCACGACGTCCACGTTGTCTAACTGTTCCGGGAGCAGCAGACCCTGGGAGCGATGGTCGGATCCAACGCGAGCAGTGCGTACCGCGGACACGACGTTGATATCCGGATCGGCGGCCAGGGCTTCACGCACGAACTTGCCTTCCCAACGCAGCACGCCGTCGACATACAACACGGTCAGCGGCCGGGCGCGGACACTGAGTGGGAAGGTTTCGCGATTATTCGTCAGATCCGGCTCGCCGGGCAACTCGTCAAGCCTGACGGTATAAGTGAATTGTCCTGGACGGTGGGGGATGAACTCCAACTCGACGCGCTGTTGCCGAGCACCGGTGGCCGGCGTGTGATCCGCCATGTTCCAAGTGACCTGTTGTGCCGCCACCGGCCGGGTTCCGTCGAGAATCGTGACGGCCGCCGAAGTGTTGTCGGTGATACCCCGCGCGCTGAGATCCACGGCCACATGTACGGTGTTGCCCACCAGGGCACGTTGATTGGTGGCGACGGCCTGAATCGCCAGGTCGCGGCCGGCGGCGTCCACTCCGGGGCCGACTATTTCGACGGTGTGCACCGGTACATTTACCTGCTCAAGCTCGCCGATCACCGGACCGTCAAAAACCTCAGCGCCATCGGAGAGCAAGACAATGCCGGTCAGGGTGTCGTCCGCGAGATCGTGTTGGATGCGCAGCAAGGCTTCGGTCAGCGGAGTACGCTTACCAAGTGGTTGCGCTGGCAGATCGTCCATGGTCAGTGAACGGGCTTCAGCGTCAAAGAGGTGGATCCGGTGACTGGCTGCCAGGGCCGGCAGTAGTTCGCCGCGCAGGAGGGTGGTGGCGTGCGTGTAGCGCGTATCAGTTCCGCCGGCCGGCTGGGCCATTGAAGCGCTGTCGTCCAGCAGCACGGCGATCAGTGGGGCTTCAGTGGTCTGGAGTTCGCTTACGCAGGCCGGATGCATCAGGGTCAGGAACAAGCAGATCAGTGCCGCGCTGCGCAAAGCCAGCACCCCAAAGCGCGTGCCGTGGCCGTGGCGCCAATGAGGACCAAGCGTGTAGGCCAGCAGGGTGGCCGCCATGCAGAGCGCCACGACCAGGCTCCCAAGCCAGCCAAACTCCGGCGGGTTGAAGACCAGCAAGGCCGGGATGAGTCCGCCGCTCGCACTCATGCCGCCCTCCGTTTGGTGGATTCCCCGACTGCTCGGCGGCGCCAGATACGATTCGCCAGGAGCGGCTCGACCAGCAGCAGTACAAAAACCAGCCACAGTAGCGAGTCCCAGATGCCCCGGCTCAGCCAGGCGCCACTGAGCAGTGACACCTGCCCGCCGGCGGCATCCGCCGCGCTGGCGATATCCGCGGCTGAGAGCACACTTAAGCGCCAGTCTCCCGCTAGCTCCGTAGCCAGCTCGTCATCCATGACGGCTGGTAAGGATTCCGTGCGCGGTGTGTTTACCGCCAACAATGTGGCGGTTTGATCCGGCAGGTCACGTTCGATATCCTTGGATAGCTCCAGGTGGTAGATGCCCGGCTGCCGTACTTCCATGGCGGGTATGAATGCCACTGGTTGGGCACCGTCAACCTTCACCGCGGCGCGCAGCCGCGCGCCGTCGGGGCGCCGCAGGTATACCGGACTTGTTACATCCCAGCCGCCGTGCAGCAGCTCCATCTCAGCGCCAACGTGGTACTCGCGCCCGGCCGCGGCGCCACCGGCCAGATGACTCATCATGCGGCTGCACAAGGGTACAAACACCCGTCGCAAGGGCAGGTTTGTCCAGTGGGGGCTCGGGGCCACCGTGCACAGCATCACGCGGCCACGCCCGTAGCCGCGCTCCACCATTAGCGGCCAGCCGTCGTCGAGTGTGGCCAGGGTCCAGGCCTGCCGCGGAACGACGGCATGTAAACGGTACACGTTGATGCCAGACAACGCGCTACGGAGCGTGCCCTTGAAGCGCTGGAGAACCGGGTGCTCCATATCCGCGGCCAGCAGATGCAGTGGCTCGAACGTTTCTTCCACGTCGATCAGACGCTGTAACTCCGCCGGCAGCAGACCGCCCAGCGGCCGCGTCGCCGCCCCTAACACGCCGTTGTAAAAATCGTAGCTGGCGGATTCGCCGAGATATATGGCCAATCCACCGCCGGTTTGTACAAACTCTTCGAGCAAAGCCACCTGAGCGAGCGCCAGCTCGGTCACCTCGCTGAGTACCACGACGCGCTGTCCGGCCAGGGCGGCGGCATAGAGATCCGCCGGGCGAATGGCCTGGACCTGGACGCTCTCACCTTCCGCGCCGACGGCCTGCAAGGCGGTCCGCAGGAAATAGGCGCCCGAATGTCCGCGCTGCACGTCCGCCCCGCCGTCCACCAGTAGAATCGGCAGGCGGGCGTGCACACGCACAGCGGCATGTAGCGTGTTATCGGCCGGCTGGGCATCCGGGCAGTTGATGCTCAGTTCCAGCTTATGCTCACCGGCCTGATTGAATGTCAACGGGATTTGCTCGATGTGCGGGCTACGACTGGGTAGTTCGATTGGTCGCCGCAAGCGTTCGATGTCGTCAACGCCAAGGATCAATTCGGCGGGTGTGGCTCGGTTGCTGTAGTTGATCAAACGTACCCGCAGCAGATTGGGCTGGCCAACGGCCGCACTGCCCTGACCCAGCTCCAGACGATCGAGAACGATGTTCGCTGTGGGCGGGGGTGCCAATCCGACGAGTACGGCTGGTATTGGCTGAGCTGGTTGGGGCCATTCCAGACGGCTCCAGTCCGCGGCTTGCCGATCAGTCAGCACCAGCAGTAGCCGGTGGCGTGGAGCGGCTGTGCTATAAACGTCAGCGGCGCGTGCCAAGGCAGCGCGGGCATCTCCCGCCGCCCAGGTCGGCGCTAACTGCTCGACTTCGCCAGCCAGGCGCGACAAATCTGGTGATAATTCCAAACCAGCGTGGGTTTGCTCGCCGATGGCGTGCCCGGTGAAGGTGATTACGGCGGCCCGATCGCCAGCCTGGAGTTCGTTCAGCAGGCCGGTGGCCAGGCCCCGGGCCTGCTCGAAGCGCGTGGGGTAGCCGCCCGCGATTCCTGGATCACCAGCCTGCATCGATAGGCTATCGTCGAGCAGGATCACGACATCGCGTGTTCCCGCGCCGCCACCGAAGTCAGCCAGAGACATCAGCGGGCGCGCCAGGGATAAGGCCAACAGGGCACAGGCCGCCATGCGCACAATCAGCAGGATCAATCGCCGCAGCCGTAAGCGGCGTTGCGAACGAACTATCGCGGCGGTAAAAAAGCGATTGCTGGAGAACTCGATCACGCTGCGTTGCCGCTGCTGGTACAGGTGCAGCGCCAACGGTACCAGGGCCGCGAGTCCCGCCAGCAGAGCCAGGGGTGACAACAGCGTCATGAGTCGCGGGCCTGTTCGTAGTGCGCATTCTGGCGTGTAGCTGCCAGCCGTCCGCGGCCCTTGAGACGCGCGTGCAGGTAGTCGATCAGTATCCGCTCCAGCGGCTGATCGGTCCGGTAGCGCAACAGGTCAATGCCGTGACGGCGAGCGCCGCTATCGAGTGCTTGACAAAAACGAGCCACTTCGGCACGTACCAGTTCGCGCACCAGGGCGGGCTCGGCCTCGAACTCCTCATGGGTTTCCATATCGCGAATAACAGTTACGCCTGAACCGGCCAGACCCAGGTCGAAATCCAGCTCCCGGCGATCGAGCACTTGCAGAACGAGCACCTCATGTCCCCGGTGGTGCAACTGCCCCAGCGTTTGCAGGATGCTCTCGGGATTGTCCAACAGGTCGCTGATCAGGATCAGCAGACTGCGGCGTCTGAGACGCGTGGCCAACTGTCCGAGTACTCCCGAGACGTCAGTGATGCCGTCGGGCGCCGCTCGTTCGAGGGCCTGACAGATGCTGACGATGTGGCCCGGGGCGGCGCGCGGAGCCACCTGTTCGATAATGCGGTAATTGGATAGCACCAGCCCGACGCTGTCACCCTGGTGCAGCATCAGGTACGCCAGGGCGGCCGCCAGTCGGCGGGCATAATGGAATTTGCTGCTGGTATCAGTCAACGCTTCGAGCGTCGAAGTGTCAGTATCGGCCGGGAGGGGCGGTGTATCGCGGCGTGTTGTCGCCACCCGGGCGCCATAGGCCATCGATTTCGAGCAGTCGACGAAAATCACCGCGCGTAGATTGGTTTCCTGCTGATACTGCTTGATGACATAACGGTCGCTGCGTCCCAGGACGCGCCAGTCCAGGTGCTTGAGCTCGTCGCCGGGTGAATAGGCGCGATGTTGGGCGAACTCGATCGATAAACCGTGCAGCGACGACTGGTGCAGTCCATGCAAGGCACCCTCCACCACGCGGCGAGCCACCAGCGTGAGCCCCTTGAGCCGCTCTAATAAGGCGGGCTCCAGTAACGAACTGGATCGACTGGGTGACATCGTGCTCCGCTCAAGCCTCGGGGACGGAACTCAGCAGTTGTCCAATAATCTGTTCGGAGTTGATACCTTCAGCTTCGGCCGCGAAGTTTGTCAGCACCCGGTGGCGCAGTACCAATGCGGCCACCTGGCGCACATGATCGCAGGACACGTTGGTGGTGGCGTTCATGATCGCGCGGGCCTTGGCGCCTAGCACCAGGTACTGCACGGCGCGCGGACCGGCGCCCCAGGCCACGTATTTGCGGACAAAGGCCGAGGTCTCGGCCGCGGCCGGCCGCGTGGCCCGTGCCAGCCGGACGGCATAGCCGGCGACGTGGTCCGAGACCGGAACACGGCGCACCAGGCTTTGCAGGTGCATGATCTGGTCAACGTTCAGAAGCGTCTTTAGGGTTGGCAAGCGCTGGCCGGTGGTGGTTTTGGCGATTTGCAGCTCTTCGTCAGCCGAAGGGTAGTCAACCTTGAGCGCGAACATGAACCGGTCGAGTTGCGCTTCGGGCAATGGGTAAGTGCCCTCCTGCTCGATGGGATTCTGCGTGGCCAGGGTAAAAAAGGGCAACGGCAGGGCATGGGTCTGCCCGGACACTGTCACGACGCGTTCCTGCATGGCCTGCAACAAGGCGGCCTGGGTCTTTGGCGGAGTTCGATTGATCTCGTCCGCCAGTACGATGTTGGCGAAGACCGGGCCATGCACAAAGCGAAAGACGCGTTTACCGGTGGTGCGATCTTCCTCCAGCACTTCCGTCCCGGTGATGTCGGCCGGCATCAGGTCGGGGGTGAACTGGATACGGGAGAACTTCAACTCCATGATCTCGGCGATCGTCTGCACCATCAATGTTTTGGCCAGTCCGGGCACGCCGATCAGCAGTGCATGTCCCTGCGCGAAGATGGCTGTCAGCAGATCCTCGAGCACCTCGGATTGCCCGATGATGCGCCGGCCAATCTCGGCCCGCATGCGCAATTGGGTCTGGGCGAATGATTGGACCAGTTCGAGTTGCTCGCGGGCGGCTTTCTCTACCGTGGCTTCCGAAACCTCTCTCACATTCTGCTCCCACGATACGAGGTCAGGGCGGCTATTGCATCAGGTATACCACCAGATTAGTACCTAGTCTGAGGGCGTCTTCCGTCGTGTGGCAACGCGCGTAAGCACTGAACTGGTGGGCCCAGCCATCACACAATCCATATTGGCTATACAGGATCACCGGCTGTCCAGCCAGCAGCACCGCTTCCAGGTGCGCTGGAGCGGGTTCTGATTCGTGATATAACCGCACGGATGTAATCTGATGAAAACTGCTGAAGACCGTGTGATCCGCCGGCAAGCGGGTTAATGGCTGTTCGGGAAACAGTTCCTGGCACAGTTGCCGGAAGGCGGCATCGAATTCCCGGCTTCCCGCCGCGGCGTCGGCGATCAGCACGCCGCCGTTGGTCAGATAGCGATGTAATAAGGCATGTTCCTCACGGCTGAACCGCGGGTCCCAGGAGCCGGTCATGTAGAGCAACGGATGCTCGAAGAGCGTCGGATCCTTGAGCTGGAGAGCGTGGCGCTCGAAGCGTACCGCGATGGATGTGTTGGCGGCCAGCTCTTTCAGAAATAGCGATACCGCCGATGGATTGGGATTCCAGTTGCCGTCGTGGATCAGTTGGGCAAAGGTCAATTGCTCACGAGGCCGGACCACTGGCCCGGCGACCGTGCGTGTCTTCGCCAGGTATTTGGCGTAGCGGTTCTCGGCGGTGACATAAGTAATCAGGTTCAAGCCTAGCCGCGTGGCGTCCTCGGGATGCAGGCGGACGACCTGGGCGTTATACCAATCGTTCCAGCCGCTGGCGATGTCCTCGCGGCTGACAATCACCGCCGCCCGGGTTCCCAGAGTCACCGCTTGCAGCCGTGGCGGGCCGACCTCCACCGCGCCTTCGTCGAGTGGGTTATCCGCCGGCAGGGGATAGCGCACCTGTTCGATGTCGTAGTACGTGTGATAGACCGGGTGATCCGCTGGTAGCGGCCGTAGAGCGTATTTCGGCAGCATGCGCTCGAGTTCGTCGCGTACCGACTTGAAAGTCTCATCCTGCCCGCAGCAATTGATCAGCAGCGAGCCGCCGCCGAGCACGTAGCTTTGTAAGGCCGTCCGCTGCTCGGCGCTGAGGTCCAATGGGTAGAAGGCGCACAGATATAGGATTGGTGTGCGGTGGTTAACGCCGGCGGTGTGCTTGCGCACGACTTCGCGAATATCCAGTTGCTCCCAACCGTACCAGACTTTCAGATGTTTTTTCGCTTTTTGCAGTAGCTGATCGACCGCGCCGGGCGAGCCCTTCCAGCCCACGAAGCTGAAATGCTCGAGATTGGCAATCAGTTTGGGCGGGGCGGGGGGGCGTTTTTTCTCCGTGCGCCTTTGCGGCACGACTGGCAGTGGCAGGGGTGGGAAGCCCTCGGCGGCCTTGGTGTGCTGGGGTTTTTCGCGTGGCGGTGGCCCCCAGATGCGCAATCGTTCCTGCCCCTGTCCGGGTGACGCCAGGACCAATACCAGGGTGAAACCCAGTATGGAGCGGCCGGCTCGCTGAAAATGGCACATAAACAGCCTCCTGACAGTCCCTTAGAGGCCCAACGTCGTACGGGTCGTTGCTATTGCACCCGAGCCCGGGACGGTGTGATTATCATTGTACCGCTCCTGGGCTTCGTTGAACGTATTTGTCCGTTCGGAAGGGTGCAATTTGCCAATCTGGCGTAAAATACAAATTCAGAGCGGAATCAATTGTCCCGGGAGGGCGAGCCTCCCGGCGAGCCGCGGCTCGGCAGGAGCCTCGCCCTCCCTTAAGAGGCTTGTCGTCCCGTGGATGCCGGAGCGTTTCTGAAACCGCGCCAGTCGTTAACGGGACGCCAGTGCCCAGGCTCCGGAGAGGACAGTGACGTGAGACTCATTCAAACGGTACTTCTATTGAGCTTGGTGAGTGGCCTGGGCGTATCAGTGGCGGTGGCTGCCGAGCGACCGTTACGCGAGGCTGAGTCCGAGAATCAGCAATTTCACCTGCGGATTCGTCCCGGGCGCCCGGGAGCCGAGGCCGTGCGTGGCTGCAAGGCGGTTTTGTACGAGCATTCCGGGCAAGGCTCGCGCGCCCGCCAGCGTTGGGAACGCTTCCTGGTCAATGATGTGGCTCCGGAGCACGTATGCATTCGTGACGATGGCCGTTTCGTTGTCACACTCAATGAGTTCCAGCGCGGCGGGGCTCGGCATGCCCTGGTAATCTACGGTCAGCGCGGGGAAATGCTGCGACATTTCGTGTTGTCGGATCTGCTTGAGCGCGCTGATTGGAAGAACGTGAGCGTGGACAAGCAGGCCTTGAAGTGGCTCAGCGACGCGAAGTTCAGTTTCGTCGATGCTCCGTCGCTATTTGTCATTACGCTGAAGCATGAGCGTCAGATTCGGATCGATCTGCGGACACTACAAGTACTGCCGTCTGACGATGCCGGCGAAAGCACCGCGATTCATGCCATTCCGGCCGAGTACCTGGCCCTGCTCTTCGGCTCGGATTCGGCCGAAGCCGCCGCTGAGCCAGTCCGGCTCGCCGAGCTATCGCCGGAAGAACGCGCCGAGGCTCAAGCGCTGGCCGAGCAGATCAGCAGTCCCACGGTCGAAGCCGCGGATGAGCAGGCCCCGGCGGTTGTATCAACGGAAATAAAGCCAGACATCCCGCCGGGTGAGGTCAGCCCACCGCCGCAAGAACCGGAAACAGAGGCAATCAGCCCTGATCCCGTGGACGCCGAGGAGTTGGTTGAAAAGCTCGCCGGGCGGGATGATGGATTACTTGTACCATTCCCGGATCCAACCGAGCCAGTCGATTACCTGGCTTGGCTTAATGAGATGATTGTCACCGATGGTCCCAGTGCCAGGCCTGATTACCAGGCCGCGATGGACGCGCTGGTAAGCTGGGAAGGTGATTCCGAGCTGTTACGGGCGGCGGTTCAGGGTGATCCGGCGGCTCTGGGCTCACCGGAGGTAAGTGCCTGGCTGGATGCCAACCGCCAGGCCCTGGCGTACTTTGGTGATGGAACCCGGCTGGAATTCAATGGCTGGGAATTACGCAGTGAAGATGGGCATTTGATCAGCGCGCTTTTACCGCATCTGAGCCCAATGCGGCAGTTGAGTCGTGCCACGATAATCGAGGGGCGGCAATTACAGGCGGCCGGCCAGGTGCCGGAGGCGGTCGACAAGTACCTGGATGTCCTGAGTGCCGGCGCGCACGCGGGTAACGGCCCGACTCTGATCGAGCATCTGGTAGGTATCGCCATTCAGACGACCGCGGTGAATGCCTTGATGGATGTGCCGGCGTCGGAGAATGGTGATGTCATGGATTATGCCGGGCTGAGCGAACAACTCGAGCGAACGCTGGGCGCGGCGCGTCCGCTTGATACTCCCTTGCAGGCCGAACGCGCCATGTTTCTGGATACGCTCCAGAGCATTTATCAATACGATGAGCAGAGTGGGGGGTATACAATTAATGAAGAGCAAGCCCGCACTTACCTGGCGCTGGTCTCAAGTGACGCGGACAATTCGCGACAGGATGTGTTCCTGGAACGTCTCCGGAGCATCAGCTTTGAGGAGACGGTGGCCGCTGGCAACGCATTCTATGACGAAACCGCCGAAGCCTTCGCGCTGCCCTTTGACGAAGCGACGCGCCGCTTGGAAAGCATCGAGGCGCGTTTCAATGACCGCGATGACGTTAATCCATTATTGCATACCCTGGCGCCGGCTTTCTCGCGCTATCATTTCGTCAATACGCGGGCGGAAGCCTATCGCCGGGCGGCCCGCTTGACAACCAATCTGCAAGCTTACCGACAGCAGCACGGCAGTTATCCTGATTCGCTGGATGCGTTTTCCGGAAGCGATTTCACGGTGGATCCCTTCACCGGCCAGGTGTTCCGCTATCAACGGGAGGCCGATAACTTTGTATTGTATTCCACCGGCCGCAACGGCGTTGATGATGGTGGTATTCACGATCCCAAAGCCGAGACGAATGACCTGCGTTTCTGGCCACGGCCACGGTGAACGGTCGCGCCGCGTTCCAAGCCCGAATAGTTCACCACAGAGCACACAGAGATCACAGAGAAAGGCAGATTAAGCACTTAGCGCAATGAGTTTGTGTAAGCCGATCTACACTCTGTCGTAACGCGGCGCGCCCTGGTCTTGTCATGACTGTGTTCACAACAATACTCTGTGTTCTCTGTATCCTCTGTGGTGTGAAATGTCCGGGCTAATCGGTACTTTCCGGTGGTGCTGAAATTTTCCGCATCGCGAGTTGGTGAATTTCACACCCGGCGCGCAAGTACTTGATTTCATAATTCGTTTCGACACGCGCGGCCTCGACGCCGAAGTCCGGGTCGTCAAATGGAGTCTCAACCAATTCGGGGTGGGCGCGCAGCAATGTCTGGATGATCTCAAAATACTCGGCGTGATCGCTCTGCACCGCCCAGCGCGCCCCGGGCAGCAAACAATCCACGGCGGCGTCCACGAACGGCTTTTGAAACAGGCGGCGTTTGTGGTGTCGGCGTTTGGGCCACGGATCCGGATGGAAAACGTGCAAGGCCGACAGGGATTGGCGCGGGCAGACAATGCGGACGAAGTGTGAGGCATCGCTGCGCAGCAGACGCACATTGGTCATCCGCCAGCGCCGCATGCGGTCAACAGCGTACCGATAATACTCATTCGCCCATTCAATCCCGAGGAAATCTCGCTCGGGGTAAGCCTTGGCGCGCCGCAACAGGAAACCCGCCTTGCCGGTGCCAATCTCGAGTTCGATCGGAGCCGGGCGTCCAAACAGACGCTCCCAGGACCAATCCCGCAATTCTTCCAGGTCAACCGCGATTGATAACAAGCTCATGGCACCAGCAACTATCGGACGATCCAATCACCATTTCCCATGGTGAAGCTGAACAACTACCACGCCGATGATAGAGTAACGGCCCGCTCTGAGAATATAGTCTGGCCAAGGTGTATCTAAAGGAAGACCGCACGTGTCGCAACCTCCCGAAGCTTACCAGGAAAGGCGTCTGGAACCACGCCATCCGGCGGCATTTGCCTTCTGGTTTAGCGCCGCCGATGATCGGCAGCGTACCGGGGCCTGGATGCTTAATTATTCCTCTAGTGGCGCGGCATTCCTGACAGCCACCGAGGCTGCTCCGGTACTTGGAGACCGCATTCGCCTGCAAGAGATGTACTCGCGCGACCGCATGGTCCGCGAGGGTAATCCGGCCCTGCCGGCCTTTGCGCGCGTGGTGCGACTCGATGAGACGCCCGGCGTCACGCAGCGTGTGGCTGTCCGCTTTGAGGCGGAAGTGCCCGACCAGATAAATGAACGCGAACTGAGACGTTCGGTCGCGGCCTGTCCCGAAAGCCAGCATCCGGCCGCGCCGCCCCCGCCACTGAGTGCTGGCGATCCAGACTCCAGCGTCTACATGGCCGCGGTACGTGTCTGAAGCTGGCTGGGATTTGGTAGCCTCAAGTCACGCTCGCGGCCGGTCCATCCGGGGTGCGTGACACTTTAGGCGGCCTTTGTGTAGGCGGGGCGGGTGTCCCAGTAACGGGTCCAGCGGCCGTCCTGGGAGAGCCACAGGGCACGCAAGGCCAGAATCGTTTCCACGCCGGACAGGCTCCAGAACTGTTCTG
>JBDRDH010000204.1:0-15344 GCA_043820985.1 Planctomycetota bacterium | reverse complement strand
GACACCGAGTTGCCGTCAAATGAGCAGTTGGTGAGGAACAGGGTGCCGCTGTTGGGCATGTGGAGTCCGCCGCCGCGATGCAACGTGCTGTTGTTGCTGAACGAGCAATCAGTCACGTGCGCATCTCCGCAGGTCGAGATGGTCAGGCCGCCGCCGCTACCATTGCCGCTGTTCCCTGAGAACGTACAGCCAGTGGCCGTCACGGTCCCCCAGTTAGTGAGGATCGCTCCGGGGAAGCTGCTCGCGCAGGAGTTGTCCGTGAATATGCAGCCTGAGAGGACGAGATCGCCACCTTCGTTTTCGTTGTCGAACCACATGCCGCCCCCGTCATCCACGGTGTAGTTGCCGGTGAAGGTGCAACCTGTGAGGACGTAATCCGCCCCTTCTTCCCCGGTGTACCACATGCCGCCGGCATCGTTCGAGGCGTAGTTGTCGGTGAACGTGCAATTCGAGAGGGCAGGTGAGCCGCCGGCGTTGATGAAGCCGGCCCCGACATCGTGGGGCGTGCTGCCGTCGGCACGGCCGGCCGTGATGGTGAAGCCGTCGATGAGCGCGGTCGCATTGTTGCCGGTGCCGCTGACGACGTGGTAGCTGTTGTCGGTGGTCACCTCCGTATCGCCGATCTCGCCGCTGAGAGTGGACTCGAAGGCGACGAGGTCGCGATCATCGGGATCGCCGCCGCCCGCCTGCCCACGGTATCCGCCATAAAACGCCACGCCATTGAGTAGCTGGAAGGTCCAGTCGCGGAGCCCGGAGCCCTCGGGATACGCCGTATTGCGATCAGGGTAGTAGGTCCCGCCGGCTACGCGAATCTCATCCACCTCGGGATGGAAGAAGGCGTAGTCCCGCGCGTCCCGGAGATGGGTGAAGGCGGTGGACCAGGTGAAGCCGTCGCCGCCCGGAGCGGCGTCGTCATCAACATACAGCAGCGCCGCGCGTCCCGCCGTCATATGCTGGCCGTCGATGATCCACGTATCGCGAACTGTGCCTTCGAAGGCGATCTCCGTGCAATCAGCCTTTACCAGGCTAGCCATCCCTAGTAACAGAACCAACACAATCCCAACTGTCAGATTTGCCTTGAACATCTTCGTTCTCCTCGCCCTTATGTGTGCACAAACATGCGTCATGAGACTTGCTCCCCAAGGTTTTTCAGTATATCCATTTCGAACAGCTATCACAACCAAACCAAGTGTTGGATTCGACCAGACTTCACCGTTCAATCCCGCCTTACGATATTGAACCGACACGTCGCCGCGTGGGCGGGTTGAATCGGCATACGCAAAGTGAAGTTGCCGGGCCCAACGTCCGGCGGCCAGGCGAAGACCAGGTATCCCCGGACCGTACTACCGGCTGGTACAACTCCCGGCCGCAGGACCATCTGTTGGGCTTCCATCATGCGTTTGGGCCGATTTTGCGTGGCGCTGTGCATCTTGGCCGCGGCGATGAATCCGCCCGCGTAGGGAATGTATGCCAAAGCCCGCGCGCGACTCATTTCTTTTTGCATCAGGTAGCAGTACCGCTCACTGAAGTCGCCGTAGCTGAGTATCGGGTAACGGTAGCCCTCCTCCATCAGGATCGTGGCCCGCTCATGATTCAAGGCGGCGAGATTCAAATCGTCAGTACCGATTAACCCAGGGGGCACCGAAGTGTGTGCCATCAGCGCGGCGCCTCCCATGATGGATCCTTGCGCCTGGTCGGTTATTACCAGGCCAGGAAAATCAAGGTGACCCATCTGGCAGAGCAAATCGCGGTCGCCGGTGTTGGTGATCTTCACGTCAAACAACATGAATCCGGCCGTTTTACTGCGACGCCAGCGGAATGGGTGCCCTTTCTTCAACTCGGTGGTGTCCACCGGACTGACTTCGATCCTGAGCGGCCCGACCATCGGCTTTGAGCCATCATGCGGTCCCAGCACCCGCCATTTCAGCTTGGAGCCACATCCGCTACCCGGCAACACCAGCATTGCACCGACCAGGATTTGAACAACGATCAGAGAATTGCGACGCATGAGTCATCCTCCATGGGAATCACTAGTGGACTGTCACACATTATTTGATGGGTAGCGCCGGCGTCCCGCCGGCCCATTGTTGCCTGGATGCTAGCCGGCGAGACGCCGGCGCTACCCACCAATTAAGCCGTGACGGAGTACTAGGCAATCGATGGCTATACGATGGAAACGTGTGTTACTGACCTCACTTCATGCTGTTCTGCGATGCCGGTTAGAACTGCTGAAGTGTCAGGGTGTAGCCGCCGTCAAAGCCCCCCGCTTCAACCACAATGGTATAGCGGCCCGTCGCCTGAAGCAGCCAGTCGATCTTGTCTCCGGATGTCTCAACACCAACCTCGCCCGGTCCATACAGCAGCATACTTGGCCAGAGCCCTGCGAGCTTGATGACCACGCGCCTCCCGGCTGTACCTTCGAATGTGAATGCGTCGAGGTCGGAAGTCGGCGCGGCCTGTCCGGATAGCGTACGGTCGATGGGGATTTCACCGCCGTCAAGATCCGCGAGGCTGGCATGTTGCCCGTTCAATACGAGAAGTGTCAGGTTGTAGCCGCCCTCGAAGCCGCCTCCTTCAACCACAATCGTGTAACGACCCGTCGCCTGGAGTTGCCAGTCAATCCTTTTGCCCGCGACCTCGGCCTGTCCACCACCTGGGGGATATACGGACAAGTTAGGCCAGAGACCGGCCATCTTGAGCAGAACCCGCTGGCCCGCCACACCCTCAAAGCTCCACACGTCCGTGTCCCCCGGCACGAGATACCCACTGACCGTCTGTCCCGACAGGTCCTGGTCATCGATGACCCAGATGCGTACATCGGCGATATTGCTGATGCCGCCGGGCCAACCGTCATCCACCTGGAAGGAGAACGAGTCGAAACCGATGTAGTCATCATCCGGCACGTAGGTGAACGCTGGCGGGCTACCGCTGATATACCCATGATCGGGATCGTTGACGATTGAGTAAGTCAGTGGATCGTCGTCAGGATCACTAGCCGACAGTGTGATGGGTAGCCCGGCATTTCTGGCCGTACCAACGATCTGGGCATTGGCGACCGGCGGCGTATTATTCACCGGCTCGTCCGCTGGTTCATCCGCCGGCTCGTCCGCTGGTTCATCCGCTGGCTCGTCCGCTGGTTCATCTTCCGGTTGATCATCAGGGCTGTCATCCTGTGTATCGTCGTCCGTGGCGATCTCTGGGATGTCCAGGTTCTCGTAGAAGTCCTCGTATGCCTCGTAGTATTCCTCATAGAGATCATTCAGTGATGTTCCGTCCAGGTCATCGCCAATAACGTTGACCAGTTCCGCGTCAGTCAGTGGCGCGCGGGTAATACAGCCGCACAATACACCCAGCACCACTATTCCAAGACCCTGGCAGATCCTGCTAGTTTTCAAGCCAGCCATAGCTATCTCCTTGTTATTCATGAGCGTTGTTCCTCATTGCCATTTCAAATCGCCACATGGTTCCCCATTGTCGCCGGCCGACGGGATGCCGGGCGTGACAAGCGCTTTGGATGCCGGCACCGTGAGACGCGCGCGTGCCGGGGCTTGCGGATCTGTGTCGCGGCATGACGCCTGGCTCGCTTGGGGCACAGCAATCGTTCTACCTGACACAGCCTGATCCAGTCATAGACGCGGTCGGATACAGTCAGATCCAGGGATTTTCCCGCCGCGCGGGCCTGTTTGAGTAGCGTGATCAGCGTCGCGATCAGCTTGGTATCCACACTGGTCACCCTGGCCAGATCGACCACCACTGTCCGCCGCTCGGGATTCATAGCCTGCACGCAACGGCGATGAAACACATCCAGCACCCGCGTATCACACAGATTGCCCACCGCATCCACCGCCCGCGTACTCTCGGAGGGGTGTTTCTCAGGTACCGGCGGTGACTCTGATTTATGACTCCTCATGCAAGCAATTAGGCCCTGCAGCCCATTGAATAGGGTTCGTATCAGTCGCGACGCCACGCCAGTCTGCCCATTGCCTAGCCCGTCCTGATATTGATTTGCCTGAATTGCCGAACCGTTCATTTGTCCCACCTCCATTTGACTACCGGCTTACTCATGCTCAACTGCCTTTAACCCAGCTTCTCGCTCTATCTGTTCATGCGGCAATACGGTAAAATGGACGCAGCATTTCCTGGGAGAACATATGGTGAGCAGTCACCCGACAAATCCGGTCACGCAATTGTTGGACGCCGCCGCGCAAGGCGATACCGCCGCGGTGGATACACTCTGGTCCACGGTTTACGAGGAGTTGTATCGGCTGGCACGGGCTCAACTGGCCCAGGAAAGTCCCGACTGTCACCTGCAGACCACCTCCCTGGTCAACGAGGCCTATTTGCGATTGATCGGCGACGGACCAGTCGCCTGGAACAACCGGCGACATTTTTTTGGCGCCGCGGCCCAAGCCATGCGTCGCATCCTGGTGGATGACGCACGTAGTAGAGGACGGCTGAAGCGTGGCGGCGGCCAGGCGCCCAAATCGCTGCTCGATGACCCCGCCGCCCCCGAAAAGGACCCGGCGAAGCTGCTGGCCATACACGAGGCCTTGAATCAGCTCGAACAGGTCGATCCACCCCGGGCCGAAATTGTGCTGCTACGCTACTTCGCCGGCCTGAGCATTGACGAGACCGCCGCGGCGATGGGCGTGTCACCACGCTCAATCGACACCGGCTGGCGATTCGCTAAAGCCTGGCTACACCGCGAGTTAAGCATAGGCGACAGCACTTATGGCGACAAGGCCGACAGCGATGACACCTGAACGTATGCAACTGGCCTATGAGCTGTTCGAGCAGGTCCTGCAACATCCCGCGGACCAGCGTGCGGCTTTCCTGGCCAAATCCTGTCAGGACGATGCCGAGCTTCGTGCCGAGGTGGAGTCGCTACTGGCCCACGACGGCCAACTCACTGATGAATTCATGCAGCCGCCCGAGCCAGACCCCGCGTCGACACGATTCGACGCCATGGAACGTCCCGACGCCCTGATCGGCAGCCAGGTCGGTAACTTCCACATCAAGAGCCTGATCGCATCCGGCGGGATGGGCACCGTATATGAAGCTGTCCAGGAGCGGCCACACCGCATCGTGGCCCTCAAGATTATCAAGCTCGGCATGGACACGCGCGAGGTCATCGCGCGCTTCGAGTCCGAGCGCCAGGCCTTGGCGCTGATGAACCATCCCAACGTCGCCAAGGTCTTCGACGCCGGCGCCACCGAGCAGGGACGCCCGTACTTCGTCATGGAGTACGTTCCCGGCGTGCCGATTACCGCACACTGCGACCGCCACAAGCTCGATATCGAGCAGCGCCTCAAGCTGTTCATGCTGGTCTGCGACGCCGTCCAGCATGCCCACCAGAAAGGCATCATCCACCGTGACCTCAAGCCGTCCAACATCCTGGTCGCCTACGAGGATAAGCAAGCAGTTCCGAAGATCATCGACTTCGGCGTGGCCAAGGCTATCAACCAACGTTTGAACGAGAGAACGATCTTCACCTTACAGGGCCAACTCATCGGCACGCCGGAGTATATGAGCCCCGAGCAGGCCGAGATGTCCGGCCAGGACATCGACACCCGCGCCGACGTCTACTCGCTCGGCGTGTTGCTGTACGAGCTTCTGACCGGGACGCTGCCCTTTGATTCCGAAACGCTGCGCCGGGCGGCTTTCACCGAGATCCAGCGCATCATCCGTGAGGTCGAGCCGCCTAAGCCCAGCACGCGAGTGAGTTCGCTTCAATCAGAGCCCGAAGCGCAAGCGAGGGAATCTTCATCCACGGGTGAAGTGGCACGCAAACGGCGTTCCGACCCGCGCACACTCATCCGCAACCTGCGCGGCGACCTGGACTGGATCGCGATTAGGTGCCTGGAGAAGGACCGCGCGCGGCGCTACGAGACGGCCAGCGCCCTGGCGGCGGATATCCGGCGACACCTCAACCATGAGCCGGTCGCGGCCGGCCCACCCAGCACCGTCTATCGCGTGCGCAAGTTCGCGCGGCGGAACCGCGCAGCCGTGATCGCGGCGAGCGTCGTGCTGATCGCACTGCTGGTCGGGATCGCGGGCACGAGCTGGGGTCTGGTCCAGGCCACCACCGCACGCGACGCGGAGCGCACCGCCAGGGAAGACGCGCAGGCGGCGCTGGCGCTGGCCGAGCAGCGTGAGCGCGAGGCGATAACTGCCCGGGAGCAGGAAGCCGAGGCGCGCGGCTTGGCCGAGCGTCGCGAACAGGAGGCCCGTGAGGCGCGCGACAGCTTGCGTATCGTAGTTGACTTCCAGCAATCAGCGCTCGGCAATGTAAGCGCTGAGCAGATGGGGCAGGCCATCATCACGGATCTACGCCGGTGCATCCGCAACAGTCTCGAGTACGGCGATACGCCACCGGAGCAAGTCGATACGCTAATCGCAGCGTTCGACGACCTGGTCAAGCCGATCAACATGACCGACGCCGCGCTCCGGGTGATCGACGAGCAGGTGCTCGCGCGCGCGGCGGCGGTCATAGAGAGCGATTTCGCCGACCAGCCGCGCGTTGAAGTCGGGCTGTACAACGCCGTCGGGACAACGTACCTCAAATTGGGGCTCTACTCCAAAGCCCGGCCGCTGCTGGAGCGCGCGCTTGAAGTATCCCGGCGGGAGTTGGGCGCTGACGACATGGACACGCTAATCGCGCTCAACAACATGGGCTACTTGCTCCAGGTGACCGGCGTGTATGACCAAGCTGAAGTACATTACCGGGAGGCACTGGAGCACGGTCGGCGCGTGCTGGGCGATGACCACCCGGAAACACTGGCCTTCATCAACAACCTGGGCTGGGTGCTCGACTCGATGGGCAAACTCCCCGAAGCGGAGGTCTATTACCGGGAGGCGCTGCAGCGCAAACGCCGGGTGCTGGGCGATGAGCATGTGGACACATTCACCACACTCGACAACCTGGCCGTTCTGCTTAGGAAAATGGGCCGGTACACAGAAGCCGAGCGGTACTGTCGGGAGGCTTTGGAGGGCCGGCGACGCATACTGGGTGATAGTCCGGACACGCTGAACTCGCTCAACAACCTGGCTATGCTACTCGAATCAAAGGAGGCGTACGAGGAAGCTGAGTCCTGCTACCGTGAGGTCCTGGAAGGCAGTCGCCGTCTGCTCGGTGATGACCACGCGGACACGCTGGCCTCGATCGCCAACCTGGGCAATGTGCTGCTGTCGATGCATCGCCCCGCGGAGGCCGAGCCGTACTGTCGCGAGGCGTTGGAACGCCGGCGCCGCGTGCTGGGCGCTGACCATCCGGACACGCTGACCTCAAGCAACATTGTAGGCATGCTGCTAAGAGCGCAGGGCCGACTCCAGGAGGCCGAATCCTATCTCCGCAACGCACTCGACGGGCGCCGCCGCCGGCTGGGCAACGATCACTCCAGTACATTGATCTCGGCCATGAACATGGGCACCCTGCTCAACGACCTGGGCCAAAGCGCGGAGGCCGAGCCCTACTACCGCGAGGCCCTGACCGGATTCCGCCGCACGCTGGGTGCTGACCACCGGTACACCCTCCAGGCGGTTAGCAATCTGGGATACCTGCTCAAGACAATGGGCCGCTACGAGGAAGCCGAGCCGCACTACCGGGAGGCACTGGAGACGCGACGCCGGGTACTCGGTGACACCCACCGCGGCACACTGATCTCCGTTCACAACCTGGGCTCGCTGCTGCGCGAGCTCGGGCAGTTTGAAGAGGCCGAAGTGCTCGGAGCCGAAGCGGCGCGCGGTGCGCGGGAGAGGCTGTCACTCTCGGATCCTCTTCGCCCGGCGATCCTGGATCGGCACGGACGCACCCTCTGGGCACTGAAGCGCTTCACCGAAGCTGAGGCTGAGCTCCTGGCGGCCTACGAAGGCTACGTTGAGTTGCGCGGCCCGGACGCTCGTCGCACCGGCGGTGTCATTGAAGCGCTGGTTGCTCTCCACACCGACTGGCATGCCGCCGAGCCCGGCGCGGGTTACGACCTGAAGGCCGCCGAATGGCGGGCTAAGCTGGAGCAATGGCGGGCCACGACGCAGCCCGCGGCCAGCCAGCCAGCATCCTCGGGCGCAGGACAAGGGATGGCGGTCTGCCAAGGCGTAACGGCACCGCTAGCTGGGCAAGAAGGGCGACAGCACCAGGTGCGGGAAGGCCGGCAACGATGACGCCTGAACGCATGCAGCGGGCGTATGATCTGTTCGAGCAGGCGCTGCAAAAACCTGTGGATCAACTCAGTGCTTTCCTGGCCGAAGCCTGTCAGGACGATGCGGAGTTGCGCGCGGAGGTCGATTCGCTGCTGGCGCACGACGGCCAGATCTCTGACGACTTCATGCGCTCCCGGCAGCCGGCCACTCCCGACCAGCAGGCGGAGTCTACACAACTCCACGATGTCTCAGCCGTGGCAGCACAGTTCGAGGGTTACGAAGTCATCCAGGAAATCGGGCGCGGCGGACAAGCCATTGTCTATCAAGCCACTCAGAAAACCACCAAACGCCTAGTGGCGATTAAAATACTACTGGCCGGATCGCATGCCTCCCCGGCAACGCGCAAGCGCTTCGAGCGCGAAATCGAACTGATCGCCCAACTCAAACACCCCAACATCATCAGCATCTTTCACTCCGGTACGACACCCGCCGGCCAGCAGTTTTACGTCATGGACTATGTTGACGGATTGCCACTACATCAGTACGTCCGCGAGCGCAATCTTACACTCGAGCAGACTCTGCAACTCTTCGCGGAAATCTGCCGCGCGGTCCAGCACGCGCACCAGAAAGGCGTGATTCACCGCGACCTCAAGCCGACTAACATCCTGGTTGACACCGAAGGCAGCCCCAAGGTCATGGATTTCGGCTTGGCTAAACCCCTGACCGGCCCACTCGACACACTGATCTCAATCCGGCAGGAGTTGGTCGGTACGCTGCCATATATGTCACCCGAACAGGCTCGCGGCGATCCTGACGAGATTGACACACGCTCGGATATCTACGCTCTGGGCGTGATCCTGTACGAGTTGCTGACCGGGCATTATCCCTATCCGGTAGTTGGCCAGATCGTGGACGTGCTTAAGCACATCACGGACACCCCACCAACACCTCCCAGCCGTTCCTGGGAAAGCACTGTGGGGATTTCAAAACGCTCATCCGGGCGCGTGCGTCCCGGGCAATGTCCAATCGATGACGAAATCCAGACGATCGTCCTGCGAACCCTCGCCAAGGAGCGCGCCCGGCGTTACCAGAGCGCGGGTGAGCTGGCGCGCGATCTCCAGCATTACCTCGCCGGCGAGCCCATCGAGGCCAAGCGCGATAGTGCCTGGTACATCCTGCGCAAACGTATGCGTCAGCACCGCGTGCCCCTGGGTGTTACTGGTGTTGTACTGCTGGTACTGGTCAGCCTGGTCGTGGGGGCCTATATCCGCATTGCGCAAGCCCGTAACGACGCCCTGGCTGCCCGGGACGAATCTGACGTACTGCGAGTACAAGCTCAGCAGGAGGCTGATAACGCCCGCCGCGAAGCCGAAGCCAATCGCCGCGCTTTATATTTCAACCGAATCGCGCTGGCTGACGCCGAATATCGCCAGTCCAACATCGGCCGCATGAGACAACTGCTCGGCGAATGCCCCGCCGATCTGCGCGGTTGGGAGTGGTATCGACTCAATCATATCCACGATCACAGCATCCGCACGCTGGATGGTCACACTAATTGGATTGAAACCGTCGCGATCAGTCCGGATGGCGCCCTGATTGCCTCGGCCGGCGACGATAAGACCATTCGCACCTGGGATGCCGCGACCGGGCAATCGTTACTGACCATTGATGCCGGTAATGTGATCTGGAAAGTCGCCTTCAGCCCAGACAGTAAACTACTCGCGTCTGCTGGCCACGACCATACCGTGCGGATCTGGGACGCACGCCTGGGGGATCAGAAGCTGGTGCTTAAGGGCCATGCCGGACCAGTTAACTGCGTGGCCTTTGCTCCGGATGGCCGACAGATTGTCTCGGCCGGCTCGGACAAGAGCATCCGGCTCTGGGACGTGACCACCGGTGAGGAACTGCGGCAGTTTCATGGTCACTGGGATGGACCCTGGCAGAAAGGAGTGGCATCGGTGGTATTCACTCCAGACGGAAAACACATCATCTCCGGCGGTAATGACGGCACGATTCGATCATGGAACCCTGGCACCGGTGCACAGGAGCACATCATTCAGCAGGAAGGTGTTACCTATGGCGGGTGCATAGCATGTAGTGCTGATGGATCTCGAATTGTAGCCACCAATGGCGGCGTAATGGAACTCCCAACCGGCAAGCCACTGGCCGACCTGACAGGTTATAGCGGACCAATCTGGGACGTGGCCTGGAGCCCGGACGATCAAAGCGTGGTCTCCGCCAGTCTGAATGGCACACTCATACTCTGGGATGCTGTCAGCGGAGAGGAAAAACTGATCCTGCGTGGACATGCCGGGGGCATCCGAACCGTGGCCTGGAGCCCGGATGGAAAGTGGCTGGTCTCCGGCGGCCAGGACGCCACAGTCAAACTGTGGGACCCGGTAGCGTCTCCCGAGGTAATAATCCTATCCAGAGGCGAAGGAAATCCCACCGGCGTGGCTTTCAGCCTGGACGGGGAGCGCGTCGCCGCCACCAGCACGAGCGGTATAGCCAAGGTATGGAACCTGACTACACAGCAAGAACTGGTGGCTCTACGCCCCGACAATGGGCTGCCTTTGCGCTCGGTGGACTTCAAGCGGGACGGGATCAGGATCGTTACAGGCGGTGATGACGGCAATGTTCGCGTGTGGGACACCTTTACCGGCAAAGAGCTGCGGAGCATGCACGGACATGTGGGTGGGATTGGTGGGGTTTCATATAGCCCCGATGGTGAACGGATTGTATCGTGCGGTCAGGATCAACAAGTAAAGGTGTGGCAGGAGTCGACCGGCGAGCCACTGCTGACCCTGAGCGGACATGCTGGCGCGATTGAATCGGCGGCCTTTAGCCCGGACGGTTCCATCATCGCGTCTGGAAGCCATGACGACACCGTGAGGATCTGGGACTCGGTAACCGGCCGCGAGTTACTAACCCTGCGCGGACACACCGACGATGTCGCTACAGTCGCGTTCAGCCCGAATGGCGGCAAGCTCGTCTCCGGTGGTTTTGACAAGACGATCAAGGTGTGGAACCCCGTGACCGGCCAGGAGCTCATGACACTGCGCGGCCACGCTGACGGCATCACCGGCGTGGTGTTCAGCCCGGACGGCAACCGCATACTCTCCTGTGCGGTTAGACGCCACGCGCTAAAGCTCTGGGATGTCGAGACCGGCACTGAGATTCTGACTCTAAGATGCCGTTCCTTCGGGGCCGCTGATGTGGCCTTCAGTCCCGACGGGCGCTGGATGATATTGGCTGGTTACACCGCCGGCCTGGTGGAACTCTACGATTCTGGCTCTCGGGACAACAGCCCGTTACCCAACACCCCAGCCAACAGCAATGATGGTGCTGGGGACTGACTACCAGCAACCAAGCCTGCGATCTTTGAGCGTGACACACCCCAGAGCATTTCTCGTCTTTCTGTAGCGCCAGACCTCCATGCCCGATGGAACTCACACTGTCAGCCGGCACTACCCCCACACGCGGGCCGCGCCCGTGGCCACGCCCGCTCCTGTCTCCGGAGGGCCGACCCCAACAGGCCAGCCCTCCTGCACTTCATATCTACTACCGTGTCTGCTACCGCCGGCGTAGCAGCGCCGAGCCGCCGATGGCCAGTACCACCAGTGACAACGTGGCTGGCTCTGGAATGCACCATGTGTCAATCACGACCTGGTCAACGAAAGCCGGGTAGGCTGTGAAGTTGATCCCAAAGCCTTCGTACAACGGGTTCGGCTCAAACCAGATATGGTAGGAGTTGGTCTGCCAACCGTCGCCGTGATCAAAGCTCTCGTCCACGACCGCCGCCACGGTATTGGGGTAATTCCACGGCGGATCGCCCGGATCGCCGGTCCATGCGCCGACGTCGAAGGTCATCGGCGCGCCCATCGACTGGCGGAAGGTGATCTGCAACTTCAGGTGTTTTTGTGGATTGTCCTGGTCATAATTGGACAGTCGGAAAGCCAACGTTCCACCATCGTTGATCTCCAACACACTCTGGCGGTTGCCCAACTGATCGTGCACGTAGACCTGGCTGTTGATGTAAGCCCAGGCCGGGAATGGATCCGCAAAGCCGCCCGGGTTGGCCTGGATCAACTGTGCTTCGCTCTGAAGTAGCACGCGCGGGCCCAAGCCCTCGCCGCCCCAGAAGCCCCAGCCGGCGGTCATCGTGCCATAGTTCCCTCTCCAATCTGGTGGGAACACGTCGTCAGCCAGAGCGGCCGCGCCGACGACAAGTAGACAGATAGCCACCCCTACCACATGTGTGTGTCTCATGGCGATCCTCCTCCTGTACCCCCCATTACGACCCTAAGCGCCCACGCGGACGCTATTCCCAACACCCAGCAGGAGCCGGAACGAATCGTGTATCGCAGAGCATCTAAAAGACTTGGCCCCGTCCCCTCCTCGGGACGGGCTGCTCAACAGACTCCCGTGGGCTGCTCGAACTGAGTATAGTCTCCCGCGCTCCAGAGGCCCTGTCAATGAAAAACCGTTGGCGTTCGGTGATCCGCTCGGCAACCCGCCAGCCAAGATGCCGCGTAATGGTTACGCCGACGCGTGGAGCTACCAGGCCAACGCAACGGACAGCGACACTAGCTAATCCCCCAAAATCACGGCACATTGCAAGACGATACAATGAAATACGGTTTTAGATCAAGATATCCACTGGGCCCAGCAGGACTCGAACCTGCGACCAACGGATTATGAGTCCGCCGCTCTAACCAACTGAGCTATGGGCCCGCGATCGTAGCTGCGGCTTATTTACTTCTACTCGCGCAAGCGCTTACGCATCACGCCGATACTCCGCTCTAACTATCTTGTCTTTATAAAAGCATAAAAGCGGGAGGACCTTTTGGCAATATCGGCTCACTTCTCAGGAGCCCGGAAGCCACATCTATCAAGGAACCGGACAACGCCATTGGGATCTCTACGTGGCACGAATCCCAACATAAAAAACCTCTGCAAAACCGACATATTCGCACATACACACACACTTTCATCGAGGCACCAAAGTGTACAAGGCGCATACTATAGTGATCGGGCTACGCCGTTGCAGGTTGCACCCCAGATCCAGCCGCCGGCTGTTCCGGTATCCCAGGAGTTCACCATGCACGCTCGCTCTACAAGTTTGTTGGCCACTGTCAGTCTGGCGCTGATTCTGTTAGCCGGCTGCGCGACGACTCCCAAGGAGCCCTTGCTCACCCCCGCTCAACACGATCTCAACCTGGAATCGTTCGAGCAGGTCTGGAGCACGGTTAACGATAACTACTGGGACCCGAACCTCGGCGGGATCGACTGGCAAGCAATCCACGACGAGCTGCGACCAGAGATGGAACAAACCCGCACCATGTCCGCCGCGCGCGACGTGATACGCGACATGATCTATCGCCTGGAACTATCACACTTTGGTATCTTCCCCGCCGAGTTGTACAAGGATCTCGACAATCCGGAGCGTGAAACGCCAATGGAAGGCTCGGCGGGCATCGACCTGCGCGTAATGGACGGCCACGCCCTGGTCACCGCCGTCGATCCCGGCTCAAGGAGGGCGTGGAACGGGACCTGGCTCTGCGCGGTGCCACTTTCGACGCGGTTACTAATTGGCGGAAATTGTACAAACAGGCCGAGTGCGTCGGTCTCGAAACCATCGCCGATCAGCCCTGTTACAAGATCGTCCTTACCCCAACTAAAGGCGATCCGGAAACACGCTTTTACAGCCAGACCACACACCTGCTGGTTAAAACCGAAATGAAGCTGAAGCTGCCGATGGGTGTGATACCCATGGAGATCTACGCCAGCGACTATAAGCCGGTAGATGGAGTGCTGATCGCGCACCAGGCGCGGGTAATCGTCATGGGTGGTGAACGGTTAATGAAAACCGAAAGCGTCGAACACAACGTCAAGCTACCCAAGGACCGCTTCGAGCTACCCCCCGAAATCAAGGACATTATCAAGCAGCAGAAAGCCCAGGACAACGGCAAGGCTCAGGAGAAGAAAGAGCCCACTACACAGCCATGAGATAGCCGTGTATCCAGATGACAATGATCCCGGCAACACCACCCAACACCTGGTGGCCGACATCGAGCGCTTGTGCCAATCGAAGTTGATCATCGTCGAAGCCGCCGGCCACAGCGAAAGCGAGGAAGGGAATCCACTCGCTGGCGCTCGGGGCTCGGATTGCCTCTCAACTTACAGGGCCGCTGGCTTCTGCCGGGAGCTTAGGTTTGGCACGCGCGCGTCCCAGCATGAAGGGTAGCCAGCGTTGTAAGAAAAGCGTCACCGGCCAGCAAATCAGCAGTGACACGAGCGTCCCCAGGCTGCATATCAAAGTCAATGACAAGACGTCCGGCAGGCCGGTTTGGGCCACGATCAGCTTTACCACCGGCAGGTTAACAAACTCGTGCAGGATGCCATCCAGACACATCAACGCCAGCGTGATCGTACCCACGTAGTTGATCAACCGGCTATTCGCCACGAGCTGGCTCAGATACACGATAAATCCAGTACCCGCCAGGCTGGTTACGAAGAACCATCCAATATCCACGTACTCAGCGCCGGTCATCAACACAATGCGCTGGCTGGTGTAACGCGTGGCCACAACCGTCACCGCCAGGAACGCCAGGCAGAGCACTCCCCGCACGGGCACCGGCGTCTCGCGATGCAGCCAGCCAAGCCGCTTCAGCAAATAACCAAGCTGATAGAAGAACATGGCCCCTATCGCCGTTGTAAGACGCCACAGTGAATCCGTTCGCCATAGATATCCACCAACGCCGGCCGCAGGTATTGCGTGAGCACGAGCAGCACCGCGAAGCACACCACGGAAATGACCAGGTTACGAGTATTGCCCAGAGGTTTGCGTAACAGAAACTGCCCCAGCTCCACCATAAACAGACAGATCACGAACCAGGTCAACACGTTCCAGGTCGGCAGGCCGCACAGCACCATGCGCCCAACTTCAATGGCATAGTGCTTGCCCAGGACCAGCCAGCCCTGCTCGCCAATCCAGCCTGGATTGGCGACGAGCGCATCGCGCGTGATCTCAATGACCATGCCGACCAGGTTGAACAACCAGACCGGCACCAGACGTGTCAGGAATTGGCGCTTGATGAAGCTTTCCAGCGACATTTCGCGGTCTTTGTAAACCAGCCCGACCAGCACGAAGAACATGGGCATGTGGAAAGAATACACCCACTTCATCTGGGTGAACGCTTCCA
>JBDRDH010000203.1:0-32917 GCA_043820985.1 Planctomycetota bacterium | reverse complement strand
CGGGAGCGGGTGTGCGAGGTCGGTGGCATTGGCTGTAGCGGGTGGGCGCGGGCATGTGGGATTCTAAGCCGCCGAGTGCGTTGAGAGCATAGAGAATGGTTGAGTTGGTGGGGATTGGGGGAATTTGGTGGCGAGTGGCGAGTTGAGTTAAGAGTTGGGAGTTAAGAGTTAAGATGGGGGGAGATCGTCCCGAACCTCAATAATCAATCCTCAATCCCCAACCGTCAACCCCCTATCCACACTCAGGGACTTGTACGCCAGGCTATAATTAAAATGCGGCTGGGGTATTATCGAGGTAGGTCATATGTCACGGCGGGTGCTGCTGCGGTTGACTATTCTGCTACTAGCCATTTCAACCACGCTACGCGTGTGGGCTCAATGCCCGCTGGACTGGACGGATGGCTTCGGGGCCAGTGGGCTGACCGGCGACGTGAACTCGATGGCCGTCTTTGACGACGGTAGCGGGTCGGCGTTATATGTGGGTGGCTGGCTCCATGTCGCTGACGATTGCCAAATCGCACATTTCCTTAAATGGGATGGGCAAAGCTGGTCACTGCCAGAGGACCGACCTAACGATATATCATACGCCCTCGGTGTGTATGATCTAGGCACCGGACCGGCGCTCTATGCTGGCGGCGTGTTTTATCAAGCGGGAGGAACACTCGCTCGGAGTGTGGCTTGCTGGGATGGTGATAGCTGGTACGCGTTGGGCGGTGGAGTGACTGGTAACGTCTATGCGTTAGCAGCCTTCGACGACGGTACTGGTCCAGCGCTATTCGCCGGTGGAAGCTTCCGCGAGGCTGGTGGCGTCGCGGCCCGGTCGATCGCCAGATGGGACGGCCAGGAATGGTCGGCGCTGGAGGGCGACCTGTGGCATATGGATCTTTACCCGGAGGTCTATGCCCTGGCGGTCTATGACGATGGCAATGGTCCGGCACTCTATGTTGCCGGTAAATTTATGCGGGCCGGCGGTGTCGACGCATATAACATCGCCAAGTGGGACGGTGTGAGTTGGTCGGACGTTGGTGGCGGCCTGGGTGGTGTGGGGTACCCATACGTCAACGCCCTAACGGTATATGATGACGGGACGGGCCCGGCACTTTACGCCGGGGGCCACTTCGAAGTGGCCGGCCAGGTTTACGCCAACCACATCGCCCGCTGGGATGGACAGAGTTGGGCACCGCTCGGTGACGGGATTAATAGTGTTGGCACCGGGGTGACCGCGTTGGCCGTATGTCAACCAGACGAAGCGGAACGCCCGATGCTGTACGTCGGCGGCATGTTCTTTAGCGCGGGAGACATCGAAGCCAACCATGTAGCCTGCTGGGATGGCACGCAATGGTCGGCGCTCGGCAGCGGTGTTCAGGCTGGGAATTTTACCAATGTCACTACCCTGGCTGCATTTGACCCGCCGGGATCAGATGGCCCTGGGGTATACGTCGGTGGCGACTTCGCCATTGCCGACGGTGTGCTGGCACCGTGCATCGCACGCTGGGACGGCGCCGCGTTCTCTCCGCTGGGCTCCGGTGGAAACGGAACCGACGAGAGCGTATACACTCTGGAGGTCTTTGACGACGGCCACGAGCCGGCGTTGTACGCCGGGGGACGCTTCTGGGGCGCCGGTGGTTTAGTCCTGAACCACATCGGCCGCTGGGATGGCGCGGGCTGGTCGGATGTAGGAGGTGGGACGAATGGAAAAGTGTATACTCTGACCGTGTTCGATGATGACGCTGGACCCGCGCTGTATGTGGGAGGTAGTTTTTTATACGCTGGAGGTATTCCAGCTTACAAAATAGCCAAGTGGGACGGTACGGTCTGGTCAGCACTGGACGGAGGCTTGCCTGGCTACGGCTGGGTGCGAGCGATCAAGCCTTTCGAAGACGGCACCGGACTTGCATTGTACGTAGGCGGAGACTTTAGCGAGGCTGGCGGTCAGCCAGTTCGGGGTATTGTTAAATGGGATGGCGTGATGTGGTCATCAGTGGGTAGCGGAGTGGAGGGAACAGTATATGCAATGACGAGCCACGATGATGGCAGCGGCCCAGCGCTGTATGTGGGTGGCGTCTTCTCGCAGGCCGGCGATGTCACAGCTTACAACATCGCTCGCTGGGATGGATTGAACTGGTCGGCGGTGGGCTACGGTCTACCTGACGGCGTGGGGTCCCTGGCGTCTCTTGATGACGGTAGCGGCCCGGCGCTATATGCCAACGCCAATTCGCCGTATGTCATCTACAAGTGGGATGGAAGCACTTGGTCGCTCGTGGGAGATGGTCTCGAAGGTGCCACCGGAGGTCTAACCATCTTCGACGACGGCAGTGGCCCGGCCCTGTATGCTGGTGGCGGACCGACCGGTTTGGCTAAATGGAACGGTCGGCGCTGGCAATACATGGGTGGTGGCGTAGGTGGCGGGATCGGCTGTATGACGGCTTATGATGACGGCGCCGGATCTTCACTTTACGTCGGTGGTTACTTTACCTCCACCGGCGGCCTACCAGCCGCGAACTTTGGGCGCTGGGGCTGTGTGCCGGGGTTGTGGCTGGGTGATCTGAACTGTGACGGGGCGGTCGACGTGTATGACATCGACCCGTTCATCTGCGCCGTCAGCCCGAACTGCGACTACGCCGCCGAGTTCCCCGACTGCAACCCGATCACCGGCGACTGCAACGCCGACGGGATTGTGAACGCGTATGATATAGATGGGTTTATTGCGCTGATCGGCGGGGGTTGATCCAGCCGAGTTGTGACAACAGCGACCGGGCGCTTGTGTACACGGCCGGTACGGGGCCCGGCCGCTACAGTTCGCTCTAACGGCTTGGCGGTGTGCGATTACTTCAGCAGGTGCGCGTCCGTGGGCGATTGGGGACCTTCGCGGCCGGTATAGGTCTCGACGCCATTGAGCAGCCAGATATTGTCACCGCCGATGCCGCAATTAGGTGTGGTAACCCATTTGACGTGACCATCGAGGGTGAGAATGTTCTGACCGGAACCATGGTGGGCGCGGGAGTTGCCTTGAGCCGGACTGCTCAGGCCGAGACGCTCGAAGAGCTGAACGCCGTCGTCAAAGAGCGGATTGTCGTCCGCCATAATGGGCAGATTCGGATTGTCCGAGACCGAAGGGCGCACACCAGCCATGTTGAAGTAGGCGTAACTGAGGTTGCGCGATTCGATAAAATCGTTACGGTTCGCGATCTGGTCCGCGGGCATGGGCACATCGCCCGGCGTGGGACAGACAAACACCCGCGGATCGGTCACATAAGCATATCGCAGTAGTGGGTAAATGTGCCGCCGATTGGGGAGGGTCTCGATGCCCGGATCGGTGGTCGGTTGCCAGGATTTCCGCGCTCCCCATCCGGCGAACGGCAAGCTGGCATTGAAGGTACTCGCGTATTGCTGCAAGCCCTGACCCACCAGAGCCAGGTTTCGTGAACAGCTCATCCGCTCGCTACGTTCGCGCATGTGCAGCAAACTCGGCACTGCCACGCCGACCATCAGAACGATCATGGCCGCTACGGCTACAATTTCGCGCAGGTTGCCCAACCGGATGACCGTCACCGCAGATTGATCGGCATCCCAGGTCAACTCTCTCGGCGACGGTACCACGCGCGGCGGCGGTCCGGCCGCGGCCACTCGGGCACAAATCCGTGTCGCCAGTTCCGGTGGCGCGGGCTCGACCGGGTCACTCTGCAAAGCCCGAAAAACGGCCGCCAGGGCGGCATCCTGCTCGGTCAGCTTGGGATTGGCCGCGATGCGTGCTCGTAGAGCATCACGCTGGGTGTCACCCAAGAGCCCGAGATGCAAATCGAGTAGTTCACTATCGAAAACAGGATCAGATGAATCCGACATCACGTTGTATTCCTTCCTCTCCTACTACGTATCCGGCGATTCGGCGGTTCGCGCATGGGCGCGCCAGAGTTTGGCAAATTGCGTCACCGCAGAGTGCAGACGCGATTTCACTGTCCCGACCGGAATATCGAGCACCGTCGCGATCTCGGCATAGGGCAATTGCTGGTAGTATCCCAGCATTAATATCAGCCGTAAGTGCTCTGGTAGCTTGGTGATAAGAGCACGAACCAACTGACGGGATTCCTCGTTCTGGGCCTGCTCGGCTACCGCTAGGTCGTCCGCCGCGATACGCTGGCCCATCCCGAGGCCCTCATTTTCCGAACCGCCAGCATCCAGTGATTTTTCCTGGCGGCGTCCACGCCCCCGTAAATAGTCGCGGGCTTTATTGGCCGCAACCGTATATAGCCACGGCCGAAAACTGCGCCGCGGATCGAATGTGTTCGCCGCCATATGGACCTGAAGAAACGATTCCTGCACCAGATCATCAGCCACGGCGGTGTTGCCCACAAATTTAAGTAAAAAGCCGTAAAGCCCGTCTGTGTAGCGTGCCACGAGGATGTCAAATGCCCCGGGCTGACCGGAGAGATGTGCTGTTAATAGTTCCTCGTCTCTTTGATCTTTCACGCCATCCACCCTTGAGTACGCCGTCGCCAGCAGTCGGTTCGGCTATACTGCGATTGAACTACGGCTGGACACGATCAAGAGATTATCGGATGCCCGTGCCAGCCGTCTATGGCCCCGAGCCGGGATATTGGGGACCAGTTGCAGTATACCGGTGACTCTCAACGCCAGCTTGCGGGGAACCCGGATGGCGGGCAGAATAGCAGATAAGGATCCAAAGCGCATCTCCAGCAGCGCTGGGCGGCAGAACTGAATGAGCAACGACCGCTCAACAGATTATGAATCGGGCAGGAAACGAAGTTATGTCGGAATCCCCGGTCAAATGGCCGACGCATTGTATGGGCGAACGCGCGCTGACCGCTCTGTTGGAAGCTTCGGCGGCTATTAACGCCTCCTTGGAGCTGCCAGCCACTCTGCAAGCGATAGCTCACTCCGCCGCGGAAGTGCTCGATGCCGAGGGTAGTTCCGTCCTGCTTCTGGACAAAAAACGTCAGAAATTAACTTTCCAGGCGGCCGTGGGAGACCGTAGCGGTTTTTTGATAGGCGACGAATTTGACGCGCGGTACGGCATCGCCGGCCAGGTCGCCGCCACCGGGCAAGGAATGATGGTCCCCGACGTTCGCAAACATCCGGCATTCTTCGATGGCATTGATTCAAAAACCAATATGGTCACCCGCGACATCGTCGCGGCTCCCCTGCGCTACCAGGCAGAGATCATCGGTGTGGTCGAGGTGCTGAACCACAGCACACCGGGCACATTCACCGAAACCGACCTGGATGTGCTGCAAGTATTCGCCAATCTAGCGGCGATCAGCGTCTCAAACGCACAGATGCACGAGGCGCTGCGACGCGACAATATCGGGCTCCGTGAAGTCGCCAAGCTGGACGATCCGATCATCGGCGACAGTACGTCGTTGTTGGATGTAATGTCGCTCGCCAAGCGCGTGGCCAGCACCGATGCCACCGTGCTTCTACTGGGCGAGACCGGAACGGGAAAAGAGCTGACCGCGCGCTATATTCACATGCACAGCCCGCGCCACGAACATTCGTTTATCGCCATTAATTGTGCCGCCTTGCCGGAGACGCTGCTCGAAAGCGAACTCTTCGGTCATGAGGCGGGAGCATTCACCGGCGCCGTCGGTAAACGCATAGGTCGCTTTGAGCTGGCTAACCAGGGCACACTCTTCCTGGATGAAATTGGTGACATCAGCTTATCCACGCAGGTCAAGTTGTTGCGCGTCCTGCAGGAGCGGGAGTTTGTTCGCGTCGGTGGCACCAAGACTATCGCCTGCGACGTACGGATCATCGCGGCGACCAATCGTGATCTCAAACACGCCATGGAAACCGGGAAGTTTCGCGACGATTTATATTACCGGCTAAATGTATTCCCGATTTACCTGCCACCATTACGCGAGCGCCAGGGTGACACCGTCCAGTTAGTCACACACTTCACCGGTGAGGTAGCCCAGGACATCGGCCGGGACACGCCGCGGGTAGCTCCCGAGGCACTGAAGCTATTAGGAGCTTACAGTTGGCCGGGAAATATTCGTGAATTACGCAATGTCATGGAGCGCGCCGTACTGTTATGCGATGGTGATACCATCACATCTGAGCAACTCCCCAAGGAGATCACTGGCCAGGACACGACCAACATGGTGGATGACGTATCATCCGCGCTCGAGGGTTATGAAAAGGCCATGATCGTCAAGGCGTTGCGTGAGCACGATTGGAACCAGTCACAGGCCGCCCGCGCCCTGGGTATCAGTCGGGACAATCTGCGCTACCGCGTACGTAAATACGCCATCCACCGTGCGGATGATGATTAAGCGCGCCGATAGATCAGCTACTCCCCTGGCCCGGGATCACCAGCGTTACGCACCGTGGCATTGGCGAAAGAACGGTGTGGATCGGGCACGTTCAGCAACCGGATATATATCCGCGTGTTTACCGGGATGGCGACCTGTCCACCACCCACATCCAGGACCTCAACCGGATCCCCTTTATAATCCTCGACCACCACGTCGCCGATCGTAATCCCGTCAATAAAGAACAGCTTTTCAACATCGGCGGCGGTGGGCCACAGCGTGACATAGCGGTGGCCGTCCACCAGTTTGTCGGTGATGTATCCACGCAGCTCACTCGACCAGCTGGCAATGCTCAGCAGGGTCGTCGGTACCAGGTGGTAATCGTCCTCCGCGTCTTTGAACAGCATGTAGTCCTTACCCGCGCGCCGCGCCGCATTGCGCTGCTCGGCTGAAAAGTAGGCTCCCAGCCGCAACTGTTCATACTGATTCATCAGATACAGATTGGCGTCACGATTGGGCCAGTCCCGCAGACCGGACATCCACATCTCCACGACTATCGGGCAGTCATAGGCTATGCTCCGCGCCAGCAAATACTCCAACTCATCAGGGGGCGTTTCCCAGGATCCATCCCAGGGCGACGCGAGCCGCGCCCAGCCCAACTGACGCGGCAGGTGGCCGATGTACCAGTACAGCTCATTCAACCGCTCGACGTTACGATCCACCTCGCGCTTGAACGAGTTGGGTTCCAACGAAAAGTCAATCTGCCCGGTAACACCCAACAGCGTCCAAGAGTAGGCGGCCGTATCCACCGAGGATTCCACCCACGGCGGCGGCTCGCTCATCGCTTCATACAGCGTGTGTGACAAGTAACCCGTCGTGTACCAGAGCGGCTCTTCCGTAAGTTCCACGCCATCAGTGTAGATAAACTGAAAACCGACCTGATCCAGCGTCTCCGCTATGTCGGCGCACCACTGAGCCACCCCACCGCTGGCGATATCCCAACGGTATTGCGTGTTGCTACCTCCTGAATCCAGGTGCCCAATTACCGCGCCGGCCACATGACTTTGGGCGCCGAGGCCACCCTCTCCAGTTTGGTTCTTAGCCCGCACGAAGGGGCCGGTGAAACCATACGGCACCTGCGTCTGGATACCGGTATACTCGATGATCTCCTGGCCAATAACCAGATCACGCTCGCTGTTTCCGGTAGGCCAACCAGCGGGCGACGTGCTGGTTTGGATAAGCCCATCCACCTGGTCGGCGGGCAGGTCGGCTGCCAGCGTAATCGACCGGTCACGATGCAGACGCGGATCACACCCCGCGTGAATGTAGTCTATTGATTCCTTGGAGATGCTACCGGGAAACAGGTGCGCGCCGACGGTTAGCCCCGCTGCCTTGCAATCGTCCAACCAACCCCGCAATCCGGCCACACCACCCCAACGCTCGGCGGGTATCATCTTCCGCGTGGGATCGCCCCAGAGCTTATGATGCATCAGGATTCTGCCCGCACCAGCATCCCGGGTGTACTGCAACGCTAGTCCCCGATTCTCGTAGGTGATGTTCATCCAGAAGATGCACGAGCGCTTTACCGCCGGCAGTTGCTTACCCGCTACTCCCACCGGCAGGCCATGATCCTGCTCGATCTGACCGACAATGTCGTATATGTTGGCGGTTCCCGCGTTACAGGCAAATACCGCCGCTCGGCGTCCGACATGTGATACAGGATCCGGATGTGGCAAATCAGCTTCAGACACCGCCATCAGGTAATTACCGGTTGGCGCGACACCGAGGGCCGTGCGCGTGAACAGATCCAAAGGCTGAATACCCATACAGCGTTCCACCCCATCGTCAAACTTCAGAAAACGATGAGCCGTCCCCTCCACCGGATCCTTGATCCATATGTTGACAAAGAGAATCTCGGTAACATTCTCCGTGTTGCTGGCAGTTTCCAGTGTGAATAGCAGGTATCGGGGACGTTCCTCAATCCGAACCGCGATAACTGGTGCCGGACTTAACGTTCCGAACGTACACGTCACCAGGTTCCCCACTATGACGCAATTAGTCGGATAGTGTATCGTCTCGCCGACCTTCACCGCACAGACGTGCTTCTGATACGGGGGTAAAGGCCCCATGACGCGATCCACGCCAGTCACCATATCAAGAATCTTACAGACACGCCCCTCGGCGGAAATACCTAACGCGAGACCTTCCGTCGTGAACGTCACCGCACTGTCATCCGCCAGCGCACAAAACTGACAAACCAGTCCCAGCCCCACCAGTGCCCTTCGGATCACTATCGCACGGTTGCTGTTACTACTGAACATCATTACCTCTCATCAGCCACTCCGTGCCTTATCGAACTCTGGTCCATTACGTCCACCAGATGATCTTATCGGTTGCTGATCGCCATAGCCGGACTGACTACATATTACGGCACATATGCCATCCAGGCCTCGCCGGCACCCTCCGGATTGGTACCGTAGCCTACGATCGTGCGTCCATCCGCGGAGACGGCGTGCGCGCCATGTAGTTGCCAGCCGGTCATTTCGATGCCGTAGTCAACAGTCAGAACATCCACGAGATTGCGTATGCCGTGGTCGGAATCCCAGATAAAAGCCTCGAAGCCCTCCACTGTCGAACTGGTACCAACAATCACGCCGCCATCCGCGGAAACGCCCAGGGCACAACTATAGATGTCGCCACCCGGCAGCTCGCCCAGACCAACCATCCCATCCGCCAGCGTCCAGGCAAAGGCTTGCGATCCCTCCTCTGAATCGCTAATCCCGACTACCATGACGCCGTCGGCTGATACGGCCCGAGCCTGGCTGTAGCTCCCCCCAGGCAAATAACCCAGGGCCATCAGACCAATCGACTCCATCCACAGAAAAGCTCCGTCACCATTCTCCGTCGAACCATATCCGACAACCACCGAGCCGGCGCCCGAAACCGCCGTGGCATAGCTCTGAAAAGCCCCTCCTGGTAGATCACCCAAGCCCACTAAACCGGTGCCCGCACTCCAGCGAAAGGCTTCAAAGCCATCCGCCGACTCACCGTAGCCCACCACCACCAGGCCATTGGCGGAGATGCCATAAGCCGCGCTACGGTATCCGCCACCGGGCAGATCACCGAGCCCCTGTATGCCAACCAGACTGTCCCAGATAAACGCTTCATGTCCGTACTGCGAGACACTCTGGCCCACGATGACTTCACCGTCCGCTGAAACGCCATACGCACAACTGTGGAAATCTCCACCTGGCAAGTCACCCAGACCCTGCACGCCGCCCTCTTCTGTCCAGTGGAAACCATGCACACAGTTGTTTTCGTCAGCCCGACTCCGACCAGCCACTATGGCACCATACGTCGAGACGGCAAAGGCATCATTGCCATCAGCGCTGCCAGGCAGATCACCAAGCCCCTGGAAAAGCGGCTCGCCCGGCTCGCCCGGAGGACCCAGGGGATACCAGGGATCGTAGGCCGGGGGATCATCGGGGGGATCATCGGGGGGATCATCCACCGGCGGATCTTCCTCGGGCACATCAGGATCATCCGGGTAGTAGGGTTCCTCCGGCTCATCCGGATACCAGGGATCATCTCCATCAACCGGCTCATCATCCGGTGGCCAATAGATGTCACCATCCAGCGGTTCATCACTATCAGTCGTCTCATCCAGATCGCCCACATCTATAAAGTCATCATCAACTTCATCCAGCGGCAGTTCGTCAAGTACATCAGTTGTATCGATATCCGTCAGACCGCCAGCGCCCGGACAGCCTCCCCCCATCAGAGCCAATACGCCAGCAAACAACATATAGACCAGGCCGCGATATGTAGTCTTGAGAAAGCCCCAGGTATCTGGGTCGGACAAGCGAGACGGCCTGCGCAATTGCATGGAACTCATGTCACACTTCTCTACCCACCCTTTCTATCTTTCCCCAGTTTCCATAAACATGATTCCAATCATTGTGCAATGTGAGCAAGGGTAATCCAGGAGAGTTAAAGAACTTTCCAAATGACTTGCTTCCTAACTGCAGCGGGGATGATTTCGGGACCTGAGTGGGTACTGGTGGCCGATAACCTGATTACTCCCATACAAGCGAGTAATATTATGACACTTCACACACCAGGCTATCATAGGCCAGGGCCATTCCCACGGGTAATTCCGACTCGGTGGCGGCGTGCCCCAGTTCATGCGTGATATGTGTGAAATAAGTCTGACGAGCCCCGATACGATGAGCCTCGGCGATCGCTCGTTCGAGATTGAAATGGGTAGGGTGCGGCCGGCGGCGTAGACCATCCAGCACCAGAACCTCCAATCCAGTCAGCAGACGCCGCGATTCCTCCGGAATATGACTGCAATCCGGACAGTAGGCGATGTCACCGATCCGATATCCCAACACCGGCAATGAACCATGCAGGTAGGGTATCGGTATTATCTGGCGCCCGAACAGTTCAAACGGTCCCGAGATCTCAACCGTTCGTAACATCGGCTTGGCACTGGGATATTCAGGATCCTCCTGGAATGCATAATCGAACATCCGCCGCAATAGTGCCAGCGTATTCGCATCACCATAGACCGATAGAACACCCCCTTGCAGCCAGTTAAAACGCCGCACATCATCCAAACCCATGACATGATCGGCATGGCCGTGCGTAAACAGGATGGCGTCAACCTGCCGCACATCACAGGCTACACATTGCAGGCGCAGCTCCGGGCTGGTATCGATCAACAGGTGATGGCCGTCATAGCTGAACAGCGCGCTGGTGCGCGAGCGCTGATCACGCGGATCTGTCGAGCGACATACAGCACAGTCACATCCGATCATGGGAATACCGTGCGACGTGCCGGATCCCAAAATCGTCAGTCGTAGTGCCATACCGCAATCTCAGGGCGATATCGAAAACGATTCAGCATTCACGCGCGGCGACGTCCCTGAACGTAGCGGCCGACGTCCCTGTCGGCCGAGGTTCTCAAGAACCATCCACGTCCGACTCGGTGGTCCGGCGCTACGATTTCAATGAATCCGCGCTAGAATCCCTCTTTCAACCGTTTGTAAACCGGATCGTAGCGATCGTATATTTGCACCCGCCGCTTGACCTGACCGTCCGCCGAATCGAGATACACAACTACGACGGAGTCGGTATCGCGCAGGTTGAACTCGCCTTCCTTGCCGGCTGAGCTGCGCAGTGGCACGGATTCGTTAAAACGCAGGTCGAGCACAATCGCTCCGGTGGTGAAGTCCACGTCTTCACGGATTTCACGGAAATTATCGTCGAACTCCCCGGTCTTCACCCGACTGATGCCACCAATCACATCCCCGACAGCAACCATGACGGTATCTTTCAGCCATTCGCCTTTGCGCCACTTCCAGACATCCACCCGCGCCCCGTCGCCACCCAAGTCGGCCCCGGAGACGAAGAAGTGCGTACTGGGTGTCACGGTGATCGAACCGCTGGGCAGGGACCAGTCGCCAACCAATATGGCACTCTTGGCTTGTTCGGGATCCTTGAGGGCTTTCAGTTTGCCGAGGTAACGGTTCCAAAGCTTGACACGCAACCGGTAGCGGTAAGTTTTGCCGGACTCGACCGAGTCGTCATGAAACCAGACCGCCATCAGCTTCTCATTCTCGGGGTGTGTCACCAGATCGGTTGGTTCAGATTGGGAGGGACGATTCACTCTTGGCGCGGCACCGGCACCCGCCACGGTCGCGGTTCCAGCTCCCGCCACAACAGTTCCACCTCCTCCACCACCCGCGCCGGCTACAACCGCGCCACCACCCGAACGGCGACGCTCGGCTTCCTGACGTTTCTCGATACTGGCCAGAATCCGCCGGGCTTGACTGTGATAGCTGCCACCGGCATCCTCATTGTCGAGTACCTGTTGAGCCAGTTGCGCCGCGCGGGCTAGATCCTGCTGGCCAGAAGCCGCCTTGGCAGCCGCCAGATCTTCCTTGGCTTTGTTACGCGCTTCGCGCTTACGTTGGGCCTCATTGGCGCGATCGGAACCACCACTGCTCGATCTGCCACCAATGGTCCCACTACCACCGACTGTGCCGCCACCACGCGACCGGCTGCCGCCAACCACGCCGCTACCGCCTGGCTGGCGGCGCCCAGCGGTCGGCGCTGCCCGGCGTTCGGCCGGTTCGGCTTGCGCGACGCGTGGTTCATCTTCTTCTTCCTCCTCCTCCACTTCATAGCCCGCCAACGGTGGCATCTCCCAGAAGTCGCCGGATAGTACGTCATAAAACCGCGGCTGCATCAGTGTGCTCTGTGAGGACTTCACGAGCTGGTAGGCCAGGTCGATCTCCTCTTTATTCTCAATTACGCCAGTATCTTCATTAAACTCCGGCGTTGGAATATCCAGACGCGGTATCGCTTTACTGCTGGTTACCAATTGCCACTCGGAAAAATCACCACTGGCCAGCATTTCCTGCCGCTCCGCCTCCACGCCGACCACATACAACTTGGAACGATAGGTGGCATAGCCGGCATCCGTCATGGCCGTCTGTTGGGCCTGGGCGGAGAAGTATCCGGCTATGCTGACCCACGGCATTTCCACTTCGCCCAGCTCTTCATCGTCCTCATTGTCAGCACCCAGGTCTGCCCCGATGGTAAGTTGGTTGCGTATCGCCAGACTCCGCCCGGTACGCACCACCGGGCGCGCAGGCGACAAGGGTGTAATCAATACGATATTCCCCGAGGCCTCTTCGTCGGCCGTCAGTTCGGGCGTCTCCGGACCGAAGTTGGCCGTCAACCGTAGATCCGGTGACAATTGCGGACCCTCCTCGGTAGGTCCCAGTGTGCCGGCATACTGCCGTACTTTCAGGATTTCATCGTATTTCAGTACATCTTCATCGGTCGGCCTGGCGTCGCGGACGGCTGACTGGAGTTTCTCGGCATCGCCGCGAATCTTCTCGTCCAGCGTCCCCGGACCGACCTTTTCACCGCCGTAGTCGATCTTGTTCGGGGTCTGCACCAGATATAGAAACAGCATCCCCAGCAGAAAGACACCGGCCAGACCAAGTAGCCCCTTCTCAATATGCATCTCAATGTAATTCACAGGTCCTCGGGCCATGATCAAACCTCCGATCGTGGTGTTCGCGCCACGGTGCCGCGCTTACGGTTGCGGGTTGCCCTGATTAATACCCAGTGCTTCGCGGACCTCGGCCGGGTACATCTTTTCATATATCTCGCGTGCCATGTATCCTTCAAAGTCGAGGATGGCCCGCTCCACCGGCGCCGGACCGTACAGATAGCCTTCCTTATAGTCCTGGTCCTCCAGTGTGATCGCGTCACAACTGGCCCCGATACACTTGTAAAAGTTCTTCTTGGTGATCACGTCAATCACTTTCTGAAGATCACGTTGATCGACAACCAGTACTACCTTGAACCGGATCACATCAAACTGCTGGTCACACTTGCGCCCGGTGAATGACGGCTTCATCTCCGTGCCACCCGGGATGGCGGTCTGCGACGCCGAATCAACCATGAACTCGACCGGTGGCTGCGTGCCGGTCCAATAGCCCAGCACACGAATCGCCTGAATGCGCTTGACCGGCATGTTCTCGACATGCACATCCTCTGGCTTGAGACTTTTCGCGGCCTCCTCATTCACTTCGGTAATGGCTGCCACCAGGTCCTGCTGCACCCACAGGCTGACCTGCGCGTACCACATCTCCTGCTCCGTCAGGCGCTGGCCCGGACTCCAGATCGGACTGATGTGGAAAGATGGGTGCATCACATTCGTGCTGGCATAGCAGCGAATATTCCGTGCCTTGGTGATGTTGGCTCGCGCGATCGGATCATATTTCGGATCACCATCGGATGCGCCGCGGTTGACCGAGCTGGCCCCGGCTACCTGTACTTCACCACTGCCGACACCCGCGACCGACATCCCACGACCCCGACCACCCGGTCCCGCGACTCGGGTTGGTCCCGTGGCCACTCGGGCAGGTGCCGGTTGGCGCCCGCCCCTCTCACTGACGGCTGGTAGTGTCTTTCCCTCCTCATCTTCCTGCGCTTTGCGATCCAGTAACTCCGTCACGTCGTCTTGTGCATCCTGAATGTCGGCCTCACTGGGCAGGTCGCCACCCTCGAGTTTCCCACGCGGCAACTGCTGGACGGCCTCCCGGTACGCATCGCCAAAGTTGAATGCCACCGCGTCACGCTCGATTTTCGGGAACACCCCGCTCATCAGCGGCGGCCGGGCGTTGATCTCCTCGGCCACCTTCACTGTTTTACTATACTGCTCTTCGAATTCCTGACCGCGCTGGGCTTCCGCCTGAATACAGGCGTCGTTCTTGGCGGATGAACGTAATGAGGTGATCTTGGATTGAATGCTGGCCTTTTGTTGCATCGCCTCAACTACGCCGGTGGACATCATCCCCAGTACGGCGACAACAATGGAAGCCAGGACCACTACGCCGCAGATCAGCGAGATCAGGTGGGTCTTGATGAATGCCATGATCGTTCTCCTATAGTCGGCAATGGCGCGCTATCGCGTTCGTCGGGCCTAGGGTTGGATATTCTCCGGGGGCTGGGCGCCCGGCTGCCCGGGTTGCTCGGTCTGTGGCTTCTCACCCAGCTTGACCTTGAATCCAAAGTCAATATTCCAGTCGCTGGACATATCCTCGCCCGTGACTGGATCCAGTGGGACATTTTGGTTAGTGCCTGGATTAATTGCACCACTCATAGGGTTTGAACGCTGGGCGCCGGTCCCCAACCGCCGCGGAACCGGCCGCGTGAATATCTGTTTACTCTGATCATTCTGATCTTCCGGATCATCGGGGACATGGAAACCCAGACCTGGCCGCGACGCCAGATTGCGCAGGTTCCCATAGTATTCCTCTGTCAGGAAACTCACCGCTTGTCCGGGGCTCTCGCCATAGAGCAGGCGCCCAGTTACCCGCACGTGGAAACCGCCGGCTTTCGCGCCGCCGGGCTGTCCCATCGTACCGGCGACCGGTATCTGTACCGTGCCGGCCCCCCCGCGCGGACCACGCCCGCCACCCATACCCCCAATGGTTACACCCGGCATCCCTTGACCGCGCCCCGGCCGCGCTCCCCCCTGGTCCACTCCACGACCCGCCGCAGGTAGCTCGAACTCATCGATGTCTTCCACAAACTCGACACGTAGTGATTCGATCAGCAGTTGCCGGCGTTGTGGCCGGGGCAACTCACCGGACTCGACCTTGGCCTTGAGTTCAGCCGCCGTACGAATATCCTGTAACGCCGGGTGCGATTCGGGCAGGGCCTCATGCACCAGCGCCAGGATTTGCGGCACCATACGCTTGCCTTCATGCAGCTTGATCAGGTTCTGGATGCGCTGATCTTTCTCGGTCGTGTTCGTCTGGACCTTGGCAAATTCGTTCTTATATTTTTCCGCTTCCCGGATGATCTGCGTTACGCGGTTATCATCGGATGATTGCGTGCTGGCCAACGCCTGCTGGTCGAGCAGGTTGCGAGTCCAGGGCAGAATCGACGCGACCGCCAGACAAGCCGCCGTCGCGATGAAGAATGGCCGCTTCTTCTTCCAGACCGCCACGCGCGCCAGATCGCGCGGCAGCAGTGATGCCCGGATCGTCGCCAGGCCCAATCCCTGCAATGCCAGGCCGTAGGCCGCGCCGAACGTCAGGATGTTCTCGGTGAAATTCGGTGCGTTGATCGTGGCCGATGGCACCATCTTGCTGAACTTCTCGAGCTTGACGACACCTCCGCCCACGGTCAGGTTGTTCTCCAGGTATTTTTGCAATCCTGGCAGTCGAAAGGCGTTACCTAGTGCCAGCACGGTCTTCAGTTCAACGTCGCGGTGCGTCGAGCTGAAGAATCCGATCGACCGCTGAATTTCCGCCACCAGATCGGCGAAGACTGGCCGCATGGCCTGGAAAATCTGGCGCGCGTACTTGCTGGTCGCCGCCGTGCGTTTGAGGCTCTCGGCCTTGGCGAATGATAGTTTGAAGGCCCGCACCAATGCCTCGGTAAAGCTGTTGCCACCCAGTGGGATGTTCCGCGACCAGGCGCTGCTCGGTTCGACAATCACCAGGTCGGTATTCTGCGCGCCGACGTTGATGATCACCGCCGCCGTACCCTCTGCGCCGGGTGGCCGGTCATAGCGGCAGAAGTTATACAACGCGGACGGCAGCGTCTGTACTATCGTGGGCGCGATGCCCGCATTGGCGAAATATTCGATGTGTTTGCGAACCAGATCTTTGCGGATGGCGAAAATACCAACCTCCAGGTCGGGAGAATCCTCCGCCGTGAAAGCCTGGTAATCCCAGACGACGTCGTCCATGTCGAAGGGAATCTGCTGGCTGGCCTCGAAGCGCACCAGGTCCGGGATTTTCTTCTGGTCCACCGGCGGCATCTTGCAGAAACGGGCGAAGGTCTGCTGGCCCGGCACACCAATCACAAACTGGTCACCCTGCCAGTCGTTGCGCGAGGTGAACTTCTCCAGGGCTCCCTTGATCAACTCATCCGGCTCGGCATCCGGCTGAGACAGAATCTTGGGGTGCTCGATCAGATCGAACGCCACCGCTTCGACCTGATCCTCGCCCGCCAGGCGCAACTTGATGGCCTTCAGCGAGCATTGACCAACATCGATTCCCCAGACCGCGTTTGTAGCTGCCATGATACACACTCCTCAGGCATTAGCTGCCGGCGCGCAAGCACTCGTGTCCGCGACCATCGCAATCACGAGTATGTATTGGGTGCACAGGCGCAGCCCAAGTTAATCAGCATCTTGGTCAAACGTAGCCGGCCGTGACGCAGGGGTCACAGCCATTGCCACTGCCATGGGACTACCACGGCAGCAAGTTCGGGGGGGGAATGATGTGGTATGACTTCAATAAGGCCGCTCTTGAGAGCTTGCCCGGCGAGCAACTGTCCGTGTACCCGATTATTCAATTTGTGGTATCAAGCTGTCGGTTTCTCCAGTGAACCACTATCAAGCGGGCGTCACCGTGGCGCCTCTATTAATAAAAGTACCGCCTTCAACGCTTATGTCAAATATATCGGCCATTTTTCCCGACGGTTTTTCGTCACTTCGTGTAACAAATCCATCGGCGTCGGCAGCAGTGTCAGAAAATCGTCAGTCCGAGCAAAAATGTCGGGAACTTTATGTTTCGCACGGCGTCTATAGCTTTTTAGCCCTATTTTGACACCCCTAACTCAATGGGCGCCTGAATTTTCCTCATCTTCCAGGCCATCCCGCAGCATGTACATCCCATGCTCGCAGGCCACCACGAAGGCTTCGCCGTGCATCTTCAGACGTTCCCATGATTGCCGGATGATGTCGGCTTCGTCAGCGCTGATCTGACCATCATCTTCCACGCTGCGACTGATCTTGGTCAGCAGGTCACTGAATTTCTGTACCACCTTGTGCGTCGTGCTTAACAATTCTTCTTCGGGACTACTCACCTGTCGATCGATATTAGGACAGAAAAATCCGCCGGATTGGTTGCAGAGCCAGTTGACCACCCGCGGATCGCCGGTGGCCTGCATGATCTGCAACAGCCGGTCGAGCGGATTACGAGCGCCGGAGCTTTGGGGATCCTCGTTTGTCGGCGGCTCCTGGCACCATTTGTAAACCAGTGCGGTGCTGAGTTTGAGCCGGGCCGCCACGGCCTTGACACCGATCCGCTCCGTCGCCTCTCTAAGCACTTCCCAGGATTTCACGCGGCACCTGTCTAAAAAGCCCCAAGGCGGGCCGCGGACTTACCGGTCTACCCGCGGCGTCCTCATGCCAACTTATTGTCGTGGTCACAAGTCGGACCGTCAACCGCCGGTTCCTGGGACCGTGCCGGTTGCTCGACCGCACTATTGGTGCTAGCCTGATCTCTGCGCCGTCGTTCTCGTCGACCGGCGGTGCTGGCCGACAAGGAGAGTCCATGCCAAAGCCCACGCCGTTCCTGACGATTGTCTCCGGCCTGCCCCGCTCAGGCACCTCGATGATGATGCGCATGATCGAAGCCGGCGGTATCCCGGCGCTGGTCGACAATATCCGCGTCGCCGACGAGGATAACCCGCGCGGTTACTACGAGTTCGAGCCGGTCAAGCAGACCAAGAAGGACGCATCGTGGCTCGCGGGCTCCGAGGGCCAGGTCGTCAAGATGGTCTACCGCCTGCTCTACGATCTGCCCGCCGACCGTCAGTACCGCATCGTCTTCACGCAGCGTAAGCTCGAGGAAGTTGTTGCCTCTCAAAACGTCATGCTCGAACGCCAGGGCAAGCCCGGCGGCGATCTCTCCCAGGATAAGCTCCTGAGTTTGTTCGAGGCCGAGTTGGATAAGTCCTACTCCTGGCTCGCCGAACAACCCAACTTCCGCGTGCTATTCGTCGACTACAACGAGACCCTGGCCGATCCAGCCCCCACGGTCCATGCCGTCAACGAATTCCTCGGCGGCAACCTTGACGTGAACGCCATGCTCAAGGTCGTCGAGCCACAGCTATACCGCCAGCGGAAATAGCGGCCGAATTTGAACCACAGGGGCACCGAGGCCACAGAGAAATCCAAACTATTCCAAGCTGACTGTGGGACCGGTTTGTAACCGGTCAATGGGTGGCACGGCTGTGTCAGCTTTGAACAAGGGAGGGCGAGGTTCCTGCCGAGCCAGGTACAAGGTGTAACCCAGTCGCGTAGCGACGGCTGACTGTAGCCCGGTACGTAGTGCCGGGTAATGCGTCAGGTTGTAAAACAACAAGTCCCGTCAGGGACGGCCGAGATTACAGTCGTCCCTGACGGGACTCAGATTCATTCTTACTTGTCTACGTTATCCCAGCATTTCATGCTGGGCTACACCCAGTCGTCCCTAACAGGACTCGGATTGAGAAAGGAGCGCGTGGTCCTAAGCGGTCCCAGCACTTCGTTCCGGGCTATAATCAGTCGTCCCTTCGGAACTATGCTTCAGAACGTAATGTCTAAACCTCTGTTATATCCCTGTCAGAGCAGGTACTGAGCATGTGAAGTAACTTGCCAAATCTCGGTCGCATCCACTGAACCGGTGTACTCTGCCCACCATACAGCGTCGAAGCGGTCAGGCGAGTTGGTGACGATATCTCGAATGATCTTGATAGCTTCCGGCCGGTCGCTCTCGGGGAGCCTCGTGCAAGTAGGAAACCAATCGCTGTGCACTACCAGCCAGAGCGGAATTCCACAGGCCCGGTCCCTGTAAGGTCGGATCTTCTCCGTCTTTTCGCATACCACGCGCTCGAGTTGTTGCCTATCCAAGCCCACGCCCCGGGCATCCAGCGAACTCGTCATGGGCGGCTTCGACCAGTGAGTCCATTGCGCAATACAGACCTCGTTGCAGAATCGGGCGAGTGTGGGAAAGTCCGATGCCAGTATCGCGGCGTATCCCATGTGAGTCGTCGGGCCGCCCGGCAACAGCGGCTTGCGTCGGAACAGGATGACCTTGCCGTCGAACTCCCGATTCTGCTTTACGTGCTCCACTAATTGGATGAATTCGTCCACGAAGGATTGGACATTGTCGTCCGTTCTGGGCACAAACGTCCGTCGTCCAGTCATTCCCAGGTGCCGCTTCTTTCGTGGTTCGCCCTTCCATGAAATATCAATCTCGTATGGGTGCAAGCCGCTAGCCTGGAGAGCATGTGACAATCGTTCCTTCAAACGTGTCTCCGCCAACTCTACTTCATGGTGTTCATCCCGCTGTCGGTAGCCCACTAGTTCGACCGCGACCTTCTTTCCGTCGACTGCGATGATCACGTCCGGGGGGTCTTCCCCGACTTCCACAAAGGTCGCACTCACTTCGAACTTCTTCTGATAGGCTTTGCAGAATTCGGTGGCAACATGTCGCTCCCATTTTTTCTTCGGGAAATCCGGAGCTGGAAGAAATGAGTGGCCGTACTCGTGTATATCGTCACTCATGTACTCGCCTATTGCGTCGTTGGCTTCCAGTCAATTACACGTAATTCCACGCTTCGGCGGCCCTGCCACTCGTTGATGATCGGCTCGAAGGCCAGTCGCAATTGGCGCTGCTCCGCCAGCTCATTAGCTCGGCGGCCGTAGCCGAAGGCGATTGCCTTGCGATAGGTGCTGCCTTGTCGAATGGTCAGTTGCAGGTGGTTGCCGGCACTGCCCACGACGCGTGGCGCTTCGGCCAGATCCACCACGCCGGTCGCCAGTCGCGGAGCCGGATTTCCCGGCCCAAACGGTGCCATCCGCTGCAACGCCTCGACCACGTCGGTCGTCACTTCGGCTAGCGTGACCTCGTCGTCCAGGTATAGCTTGGGCCGCAAATCCCTGGGGGTCAGTCGCCGCCCGGCTTCGGCCAGGAAGGCCTGTGTGAACCCTTCGACCTGCTCGGTGCGTAGCTTCACGCCGGCCGCCATCGCGTGCCCCCCGTGGCTGAGCAGATGCTCATCGCAGGCGGTCAGAACCTCATGCAGCGGGAAATGTTGCACGCTGCGCCCGGAGCCCTGCCCTTGCGCGCCATCGAGTGCGATCAGCATAGTGGGCCGATAGAAGTGATCCACCAAACGCGCCGCGACTATGCCAATCACCCCCGGATGCCACTGGTCGCTGGCCAGCACGATGCCATGACAACTGTCACGGTCATAGCCGTGTTCGACCACCATGGCCTCGGCCTGCTTGAGGATGCCGCGTTCGACCTCCTGCCGCTTGCGGTTATGTGCATCCAGCGTAGCGGCGATCGTATGGGCGCGCTCCGCCGTAGCGCGGGTGAATAACTCGACCGCCAGGCGGGCATGTCCCAGTCGCCCGACGGCGTTCAGCCGCGGTGCCAGCCGGAAGCCGATGTCGTAGTCATCCAGCGAGCGCTTGCTGGCCAGGCCGGAGACTTCGAGCAATGCTCGCAAGCCCGGATTTTTGGTATGCCGCAGTTGTTTGAGCCCGAAGGTGGTGATGATGCGATTCTCATCCGTGAGCGGCATGACATCCGCCACCAGACCAAGTGCCGCCATTGCGGTTGCATCCAGCAGATAATCCCGCAATTCTGTCGTTACCCGTGGCGTACCGCTGAGCTCCTGAGCCAGCGCCCAGGCGATTTTCAAGGCTACCCCCGCTCCGGATAGATTGGGATTGGCCGAAGGGCCGCAGGCGGTCGGGTGTACGATGCAAGCGGCGGCGGGTAGCTCGGATCCAACCTCATGATGGTCGGTGATAATCAGTTCAATGCCCAGCTTCCGGGCCAGGCGTGCTTCCGCCAGGGCCGTGATGCCACAATCGACCGTGATGATCAGATCCGCCCCATCGGCGGCGATCTTTTCCAGCGCTTCGGCATTTACGCCGTACCCTTCGTCCAGACGACTGGGGATATAGAAATCCACGTTCGCGCCAGCCAGCTTCAGGCCGTGCCAGAGGATCGCCGTCGCGGTAACACCGTCCACGTCGTAATCGCCATAGATCACAATCCGCTTGCCAGCCTTGGCGGCGGCGATCAAACGCTTGGCGGCCTCGACGGCGTTCGGTAGAGCGTCCGGTCCGAGTAACTCGGAAAACTGCGGCGATAAAAACTGACGCACATCCGTCGCGTTACAAACGCCACGATTAAGCAGCAATTGTGCCAGCAGCGGCGCGATTCCCGCTCCGGACGCCAACCGTTCCCGCTCCGCATGCGGCGGCGCTATGATCCAGTCACGCTCGATATGCTTGTGTTCAGAAATGTCAACCTCCAATTCACTACCACAATAATCCGAGCCCCGAGCGCCAGCGAGCGGGTTCCCAAACTAACTATCGATCATGCCCACGCTTACAGCTTGGGCATGGCACCCTCATCCGAACTCCAATCTGAGCCCGAAGCGCCAGCGAGGGTTTAGGTTACTCCGACATACAGACCGCAACCCTCGCTTGCGCTTCGGGCTCTGATTTTGGGCCCTCGCTTGCGCTTCGGGCTCGGTTCGCCGCGTGACTCACGTCTTAAAATACTGTTCCAGCAACACGCCGTACTTCTTCGCAACCTTCGGCGATATCTTCTTTCTCTCTGACCAAATCGCCAGTTCCAGGGCCGCATGGGCAGTGGATACCCCCGGTGGTTGATCGGCGAACGCCGCGATCGCCGCCCGCAACAATCCAACCGCATTGGCCGTGGCCGTCTTGAGGTGACCGATGATCTCCTGTAGTAGTTTCTGCTTGGATACCCCGGGCTCGTGCGGTCGCCAGCAGTCGTAGTCGGTTACCAGCGCTACCAGGGCATAAGCAATCTCGGCCTCGCGCGCCAGCTTGGCTTCCGGCATGACCGTCATACCAATCAGGTCCGCCCCCCACGCACGGTGCATATCAGCCTCGGCCTTGGTGCTGAACGCCGGCCCTTCCATGCAAACGTACGTCCCGCGCGGATGTACGGTTTCGCCCGACTTATCCGCCACCGATAGCAGCAGTTTACGCAAGTCCGGGCAGAACGGCTCGGCGAATTCGACGTGTACCGCCAGTCCGTCGTCAAAGAACGTCGGCGTACGGCGATACGTCTTATCGATGACCTGATCGACGACCACCAACTCGCGCGGTTTGATCTCCTCGCGCAACGACCCGACCGCCCCGCTCGCCAGGATGTGCGTCACCCCGAGTGACTTGAGCGCGTAAATATTCGCTCGATACGGCACTTGTGACGGATTGAGCAGGTGACCGTCACCATGCCGCGCCAGCAGCGCCACCTCGACGCCATGCCACTCAACCATACGAATCGGTCCACTCGGCCGCCCGAACGGCGTATCGACCACGTGCTCGCGCCCGCCGGTCTCGCCAAACAGCGCCTCACCCAATCCCGTACCGCCGATTAATCCGATCATCCGGATCCTCCTCCAATGCCAAACCGCGCGGACCGCACAACCACGCGCTCGGCAATTATAGCGGCAATCCGGGTAGGAGATGTGCCCCAAATGCCCTACCCGGGCGACAGTCGATGGCCAGGAGCTTGCGCCCCCGGCTACTCACTTCCGCCTTGCTCAGGCTCATTATGTGTTACTCCACGAACGCAATCTCGCCTGGATCGGGTACCAAATCCGCCGCAGCGGCGTCGCCGAGGAGGCGGCAGATGGCCTCTTTGCCGCGCGGGCCGTAGTCTAGCGTCCAGTCGTTGACGTACATGCCGACGAAGCGGTCGGCCAGTTGCTCATCGAGCCCACGGCCAAATTGCAACGCGTATTTGACCGCCGCCTCGCGATGCTCCAAACCGTAACGGATGCTGGCCTTGATGATGCGGGCCACCTCAGCGCAGACCGCCTCTCCCAGATCACGCCGAATAACATTGCCACCCAGTGGCAGCGGCAAGCCGGTGCGCTCCTGCCACCAGACACCCTCATCCACCACCAGGCGCAACCCGTACTTCTGGTACGTGAGTTGTCCCTCGTGAATCAGCAGACCCGCCTCGACCCGGCCCTTAGCAACCTCGTCGGGAATCTGGTCGAACATCACCACCTTTGGCGTAAACGCATCCCGGCCCAGCATCAATTGCAGGACCAGGTACGCCGTCGTCATCTTGCCCGGGACGGCGATGGTCCTGCCGCGCAGCTCGTCAACGGATAGCGGCTCGCGCGCCACCACCATCGGCCCGTAATTGTCGCCCATGCTGCTACCACAGGCCGTGAGTACGTACTTGTCACAGACGTGCGGGTAAGCGTGAATGCTGATCGCGGTGACCTCATATTCCCCGCGCAGCGCCCGGTCGTTGAGCGTCTGAATATCATCGAGAATATGCTCGAACTCATACGGCCCGGGATCGACACCGCCGCTGGACAGCCCGTAAAACATGAAAGCATCATCAGGATCAGGGCTATGGGCCAAACGAATCCGCATCATGCACTCCTGCGCGGCTTGTCGAAAACAGTAGCGAGCGGTTGCTAAATCCGCTCTCTAAGGGCACTATTACTTGCGACACCACCGTTGACAAGTCGGAGGGTTCGTCATGCTACGCGGAATCACACCATACGCACTCATATTCGCCATCGCCGGAACTCTCGCGGCGACTCCCCAAAGCACGCCGGAAGCAACCCAGACATCCAACGCCGGGCTGCAATTTGAGGTCAAGTTCACCGAGTCCGCGCACCCGGGACCCTTTACCGGGCGCGTGTACGTGATCATGACGAGTCAAGACGCCGGCGACCCCAAGGATTGGGTCTCCTGGTACTATTCCCCGCCGCTGTTTGCTCGTGATGTTAAAAACTGGCAACCAGGCGAAAAAATGATCTTCTCGGCGGACAATTGCCTGGCTCATGAGGTTGACCTCGCCGAACTCCCTCAAGGTCACTACAGCGCCCAGGCTGTCATGGATGTTAAGGGCTGGAACGCCCACCCGATCGATGGTACCGGAAATGGTTACAGCAGACGCGTTGATTTTCGTTATACACCGCCGAGCGAATTCCCCGTCCTGCTCAAGATCGCCCATAAGCAAACCGCCCCCAAATACGAGGAGGAGGACCTCAAGCTCGTCAGCTTCCGTAGCCCGCTGCTGAGCAAATTTCACAAGTGTGATATCTCGCTACGGGCTCTGGTGGGGCTGCCGCAGACCTATTCCGACGACCCGCAACGCCGCTTCCCCACGCTGTACCTGATTAACGGCTACGCCGGCGAGTTGACCCCCGAATTTACACGCATGATGATGGCTCTGCTAAGTGGTGGCGATTTCGATCCGGTCATCGTGAATCTCGAAGCCGAATGCCCGACCGGGCACCATGCCTTCGCCGACTCGGCCACCAACGGCCCGGTCGGCACCGCCCTGGTCACGGAGTTCATTCCCCACCTGGAAAAAACCTTCCGGCTCCTGCCACATCCAAACGCGCGTTACCTGACCGGCGGCTCGTCCGGCGGCTGGAGCAGCCTCTGGCTCCAGGTCACCTACCCCGATTTCTTCGGCGGAACGTGGTCAACCTCGCCCGATCCGGTGGACTTCACGGCGTTCATGCGGATCAACATCTATGATCCGGAAGAGAACATGTTCACCCAGCCGGACGGCGCGCCCTGGTCACTGACGCGCGGGGGGTACGAATGGTTCTCGTTTACCGCCCAGGAGTTGTCGGACCTCGAAGAAGTGCTGGGCCGTGGCGGGCAACTGGCTTCATTCGAAGCGGTATTCAGCCCCCGCGGTCCACAAGGCACGCCCATTCCGCTCTGGGACCGCGGCACCGGCCACCTTGATCCGGCGGTAGCCCAAGCCTGGCGCAAGTATGACATCCGCCACATTATTGAAACGCAATGGAACACGCTCGGTCCCAAGCTCGAGCACAAGCTATTTCTATACTGCGGCGATCAGGACACGTTCTATCTGGAGCGGGCTTTCTTCAAGCTCCGCGACACGCTCAAGAAACTCGGCAGCGACGCCCATATCGTTGTCATTCCAGACGCCTCCCATTTCCTCCCGCCACGCGTCTACGCCGAACTCTCCCGCGACATGGCCAAACACTACAAACGTCACGGCCCCAAGCAGAACCAGAAATGAACCACAAGCGCTAACGAGGTGACGAGGCAGCGAGGCAACGAGGCAACAAATAGACCGGTTACAAACCGATCCCACACTTGTTGTTGCCCCTGCCACACGCGGCTGGGCAATCCGAGCCCGAAGCGCCAGCGAGGGTTAACGCCACATCCCTCAACATCCGAACGCGCAGCGCCAGCAAGCGCCCCCAATCCAAGCCCCAAGCGCCAGCGAGCGGGTCAACGACCAGCCCCCCAATCCGAGCCCCGAGCGCCAGCGAGCGGGTCAACAACCAGCCCTTCAATCCGAGCCCGAAACGCCAGCGAGGGTTTCGGGCACCTCAGCGCATCGGCCGGGTAATCCGTCGCTCGCGCTCTGGGCTCGGATTGCGGAGCGACGTTTGTAGCGTTGTAGTACTAGCATGGCTGGTCACCGGCTTGGCCGACATCCGGCAGCTTGAAAGTGACCCGTTCGTCCCGCCCGTCCATCTCGGTTATTTCAGTCACCCCCAAAGCGCCTAGCCGAGCCAGCACGTCCTGCACAACATCTTCCGGGGTACTGGCACCCGACGTCACCCCAACGTTATCCACGCCCGTCAACCAGTCGGCATCGAGATCATCCGGTCCATCAATCTGATGTGCCGCCACGCCCTGCCGGTGAGCCACTTCCACCAGCCGCCGAGAATTAGACGAGTTCGTCGAACCAACCACCAGCAGCAGGTCCACTTGCCGGCATAATTCCTTGACTGCATCTTGCCGACTTTGCGTGGCGTAGCAGATGTCCTCGGACGGCGGCAGTTCGAGTTGCGGGTAGCGCTGCCGCAAAGCCGCCACTATTTCGCCTGTATCGTCCTGACTTAGCGTGGTCTGCGTCAGAATTACACCTTTTTCTATCGCCAGCAAATCCAGCCGGGCTACGTCCGCTGCCGCCTCGACCAGCACGATGTGCTCCGGCACCTGCCCCAGCGTGCCAATAACCTCGTCGTGCCCACGGTGACCGATGAGAATGATTCTGTAGCCCCGGGCACTATAGCGGCGCACCTCGCGATGGACTTTCGCAACCAGGGGACAAGTAGCGTCGATAATCCGCAGACCACGCCGCTGAGCAGTTTCAGACACCGTTGGCGAACAGCCGTGAGCTGACAAAATCACAACCGCTTCGGCGGGCACTTCATCCAGCTCTTCGACAAAAACCGCCCCGCCGGCGCTCAACCGGCGTACCACGTGCGAGTTGTGCACAATCTGCTTGCGCACGTATACCGGCGCGCCATGCTCGGCCAGTGCCATTTCCACGACGTGTACGGCGCGCTGCACACCCGCACAGAATCCTCTGGGCCTGGCAACTATGACACGCATTGTTTATTCCTGGAATATCAGCTCAATTCGTGGGTTCATTACTCCACCGCCACGAATTTGTGGACCGCCTTTTCCAACTCTTCGATCGTATATTCGCGCGCCAGATTGATCGGCAGGAAAGAGCCGTGCGCGTGATCGCTGGCCAGGATCAGCATGCGGCCGATCACGTCATAGCCCATCTCCTGCGGCATGTGCCCCGTGATAAAAAGCTTGGCGGACAGCCGCCGGGCGAAGTATTCGACGGCTTCGGGCGAATGAAAACGGCCCCACACCAGCGAATACAACGCACCACCTGCCAGCATGTCGCGCTCGGTCGGCTCGCGCTCGAATATCTTCTCGTCGAAGATCTCCATCGAAAGCGGATCCGGCAGACTATGCGCGATAAAGATTCCGCTGGCCGTGCGCGCCGCCAGGGGCAACGCCCGGATGTAGTTATCCACGGCGGCCAGCACACCGCTCGCGCGCTTCCCAAAACGCTCCTCGACACCGCGCTCGAAGTCACGAATCACCGAGCGCCCCCCCTTGGTGATTTCATGGCGGCAAAGCTGTGATAACTCGTGATTGGATTGCAGCATGAACACGTTGTCGGGGAAGTCACACTTCCACTGCGCCGCCCTGATCAACAAATCAATCGACAGATCGGGATCGCCGGGATTCTCCGGCTCGCCATGGATCAGCTCGTGCAGAATCACGCTGCGCCCGGGATTGTTTTGCAGCGCGCAGAAGCGTTGTAATTTTTCATAGTTGCGCAGGTGACCATGCATGTCGCCGGTCACCACCAATTGACCCGCGTTGCCAAAGCTCAGCAGCGAGCCACTACGGTTGGGATCTTCACGCAGTAGTTCGGCCGCGTCATGTAAAATCCGACAGGCCGAGTCGGCGTCAACAATCTGGCTCACTCGTTCCTCACTGATCCGCATTCGCACCTACCCCCTGCTCCGCGGAGACACCCCTTCAACTGCCTGTCGCGCCCCGCGGATCCGGGGTTGACCGTAGTGTTTCCGACGTCGTACGCCGATCAATCAGGTGTAACACCACATCCAACCGCGAGGCCACTTTCCGCATGTCCTGGGGCCGCATCTCCGGGTTCGTCTCGCAACACTCCATAATCAGTTTCGACAAGGATAACGGGACGTGTTCATTCAGCTCGTGCGGCGGTCCGCTGCCCCGCCGCGATTCGATCTCGATCTTCTTCGAGGCCGCCGGCGCATTGGGCATCATAGTCTTGAACCACTTGCCGGTCACGACCCAGTACATGGTTGCTCCGAAGTTAAATACATCGGTGCGGTGATCAATCTTGCTCTGCATGACCTGCTCGGGGGCCATGAAATCCGGCGTACCCTGTAAGCGATTCTTGCGATGGCCCAGCGGGCAGCTCTGGCCGAAGTCGATGATCTTCACCGTTCCATCCTTGCCCACCAGGATATTGTTGGGCTTGATATCGGCATGGGCATAGCCGGCCATATGCATGGCGTGCAAGCCCTCGGCTACTTTCATGAAGATGCTGACAATCTCATCCAGACGTTCGGGACACTGATCCTCCAAGCGCTCGCCATCGACATATTCCATCACCAGGTACAACTCGTTGGTCTTCAGCCACTTCCGCCGGCGTATCAGATGATAGCACTTGCGTAACTGGGGATGATCGACGTGTGTGGCGACCCGGTACTCGGTCTCGGCCTGCCGGATAAACCGGTCATCCTCCGGACTGTTGCGCAGCACATGTTTGATCGCCACCTGTTGGCGCGTGGCGCGGTCCAGCCCCAGACTGATCACTGCTCCCGCGCCGCGCCCAATGCGGCTGATGATCTCATAGCCTGGTAATTGGGGTTGGCTGCCCATCAGTTCTCAGTCCACACCTGGAGACAAAAGGCGTCCCAGCACTGTTCCTCGATCGTGCCGCCCCAACGATTGTAGCCGCTACACAAACATCATGGCAGGAGTTGAAGCCAGATCGACGCATTGGGCCGCCCCTCCAGGCAAGTCAACCCAGCCACTATTCTATGATCCCCTTGCTAACCAGCAGGTCACACAAGTCCGACGCCTGACGTGGCAGTGTAGCATCACGGCGCGTATCTGAATATGGATCAAGACGCACCGGCACCAGGTCCCAGCCGCGGGCCTGCGTCATACTGCCCAATGCCAGCAGGGTATGCTTCTTCTGTACCTCCGTCATCGTGGCCTCGGGATCCTCCAGACCAACGACCACCATTAGAATATGTGTCCCGCGCGCCTGCCACTCGCAGTGACCATCCGGCCAGATCAGACAATCCGCCACCTGCAGGTCAATCTCCCCTGGCCGCAGGCACGAAATGATAACTTCTTCAACCGGTGAACCGTCCGCGGCTGTGGCTGTAGCTGCAATGGGAGTAAACGCTTCAGCCGACGGCGGACCGGATTCCAGCCACAGCAGAACTCGCGCTCCCGCCGTCATCGCAAGTATTAAACTTGCGACGACCACGGTGTTGCGGTTTTCAGCCTTCATGAGCTGTCCCTCGCTCGCAGCTAGAGCATCCTTGCAATCGTCTTATAACCTCCAGCTTGGTGCTTTGCAACGGGGTAAAGGGCTTTCAGACGCAAACTCTAACATCCGATTGCGCCTATACTATCGGCATGTCCCGCACGTTTCTTAGGATGACCGCCTGCGTGCTATTGCCGGCCGTTCTAGTGGTTGACCTTGCGTGCGCTGACATTGTCAAGCTACACAACAAACCCCCTTTCCACCATGTGCACATTAGTGACTTCCGCGCGGGCCGGGTCGTCTTCCGCGGCGTCTCGAAACAATACCTGCGTAAACCGCTGGATCAGATTGAATGGCTTAAGCTCGATGCATGCCCGGCCTTGGGAGTAGCTGAACGGGCCGCCGCCGCCGGCCAGTACAATCTGGCGGTCACCGCTTACCGACAGGCGCTCAATCAGGCCACCCAGCCCTGGCTGTCCGATCTGATCCGCTATCGACTGCTGACTACCTGTGACCGCAGCGCCCGTTTTACCGAAGCTGTCGAGATCTACGTAGACCTGCTGAATCGCCAGGGCGACACCACGCTGCTGCCGTCTCCGCGTAATCCCGAACCACCTGGCTCCGCGGGCAATGCCCAGGCTCTCGATATCGTCCAGACCACGCTGGCAGCGACCGAATCGGCCCCGGTCCGCCGTCGATTGCTGATTCTGGCGCTCGAATTACGTCTGTATGAAAACTCCGATAACATTCCAATTACTTCATCCCCATCAGGACCATCGGCGACCAGTGCTCCTGTCAGATCACCCCTGTTGGGGCTCCCGCTTCCGACCAGGAAAAGCGCTCGATTGAAACTCCCCGGCGACTCATTTCTGATAACAGCCGCCCGGAACGCCCTGGACACCAATGATAATCAACGCGCCCGTAGCCTGATTGAGCGTGCCTGGCCATATATTGACACCGCCGAGCAAAATCCCTGGCGTCTGGTGTTGGGCCGGGCCAAATTGGCCGCCGGCGATGCCGCCCAGGCCAGCGTCGATTTGCTGGCTCTATCTGAAACGGCTGCCGATCCGGTCGTGGCTACTACCGCGTTATACTATCTGGGAGCGGCACATGAACAGATGAACCAGGTTGATACTGCTATCCAGCTCTATCATGAAGTACTGCGTCACCCGGAAACGTCTGATTCGATCCGCCACCTGGCCGGGGAGGCCCTGGCCCGGCTTGGAGAGTAATCCCTGTGGGACACTCGACTTATCATCTTGAAACTTTCGGCTGCCAGATGAACGTCCTGGACAGCCAGCTAGTTGAAGGGCAATTACGTGCGCTGGGTCTGAGGCCGGTCGATGACCACAAAGCGGCTGATGTCATTCTCTTCAACACGTGCAGCGTCCGCCAACACGCGGAAGACAAAGTTCTCTCCCGGCTCGGCCGCCTCAAAAGCCTGAAACGCCAACGGCCCGAGGTAGTCATCGGAGTGCTGGGGTGCATGGCCGAACGGATCAAGGAAAGGCTGTTCGACGACCTGCCCCACGTTGATCTGCTCTGTGGACCGGGGGAGCTACATCGTCTGCCGGAACTCCTGCATACAGTTCGGCAAGCGGGCGGACACGTCGCCGCCCTGACCGGCAAAAAAGCCCGGCGTTCTCAAACTGCCCCGGATGTCGGCCCGCCGGACGATCTTGAAGCACTCGACTGCGCGCGCCAACCCGGCCCGCTGGACAACGTACTGCAATCTTACGTCCGCGTGCAGCGCGGCTGTGACAAGTTCTGCTCCTACTGCGTGGTACCCTTTGTGCGCGGCCCGGAGCAAAGTCGTACCCCGGATCACATCATCACCGAAGTACGTACACTCGCCGAGCATGGTTGCCGGGAAGTGACGCTGCTGGGACAGACCGTGAATTCCTACCATTACGAGCTGGGTGGACAACCCGTCCGCTTCGCGCAACTGCTCGAACGTGTCCACCATGTCGCGGAAATCGACCGCATCCGTTTCGTTACCAGCTTTCCCGCCGACTGGGATGAGGATATCTTCCGTGTGATGCGCGACTATCCCCGCGTCATGCCCTATCTGCATATCCCCGCCCAAAGTGGATCCGACCCCATCCTGAAGGCCATGCGCCGTGGCTACACGGTTGCCGAGTACCTGCGACTGATGGACACCGCTCGTCGTTTTGTGCCTGATATCGCCCTGGCCGGCGACTTCATCGTTGGCTTCCCCGGAGAGACGGAAGCCGACTATGCCGCTACCGTGGAGCTCGTCCGCCGCGTGGAGTACAAGAGCATCTTCGTATTCAAATATTCGCCACGTCCTGGCACGCTGGCTGATAGCGCTCAGCCGGACGACATACCCGCCGAAATCAAGATTCAACGCAACAACGACCTGCTCAAGGTACAGGAGCGGATCAGCCTGCGTCAGAAACAGGCCCTCGTCGGTCAGTCCGTCGAAGTCCTGGTGGAAGGTCGCAGCAAAGCCGCTCACAAGCACGCCCGCCAACTCGTGGGCCGCACGCCGGGAGATCTGATCGCGGTTTTTGATGGCGATCCCGACCACGTCGGCAGCCTGGTTAACGTCCACATCGAGTCAGTCTCGCCGCTCACTCTATTTGGGTGTATTGAATCAGTCGTTTCGCCGCCGCGCCCTGGTCCACCAGGGCATGATCCCGCGCCTCCGCTCTCGGCGGTTGGATAGGAGTCGCTTATGCCGGAAAGTGGCCCTATCAAGTGTCCGGAGTGTGGTAATGACCTGAACGCCAACCCGACCGCCGGTACCTGCTCGGATTGTGGCTTTCCGTTCGACGAGCAGACGCGCATCTGGAAGTCAGCCCGGACCTGGCACCATCACGCCATATTCTACGGCATCCTCGGCCTGTTCACGGGGGTATTGGTAGCCCTGGCCTATCGGCTGGCCCAGGGCGAAGTCCCCAACGCTCTGCTACCGGTCGCGCTGGCCCTGGGGGTCGCCACTCTGGGACTGCTGATGCAGCGCGCTCTCAGTGGTCGCCTCTCCAGCCGTTACGTAGCCCTGACACCGGCTGGGATTCAAGTCGGCGTCCGCGCCCACCCCCTGCTCATCCCCTGGGAGGATGTTCGGCGACTGTCCACGCGCAAGCAGGTCCCCCAAATCAAACGCCACAGCACCAGCTTCGCCGTCGCATTGGAAGACATCTTCGACAACCCGGCGGAACTCGACGCCTTCGCCACCGCATTACAGCAGGCCCGCCAGCAATACAGGGACCGCACGACCCAGTAGGCTGGGCACCGCCCACCACATCGTCCAAAAAAGGAAGACAATGCCCACCTCTCACCTGGCTGCATTGGGTGGCACGGCCGTCTCGGCAATTCTGTCCGGCAAAAGCGGTGCGGTAGCATAAATCGGCAGATCTATTCTAGGGGCTTGGGGCGTGATTGCTACTACCGAAGCGGTGATGGCGAACCGGATCGGGGAGATCGGCGCAT
>JBDRDH010000202.1:0-23018 GCA_043820985.1 Planctomycetota bacterium | reverse complement strand
GGTTTCTGCGTAGGACGTTGCCAAAACCGAGCATACGATGAACGCCGTGATGAGAGATGCGTTACGCATGTCCCTTCCTCCCGCTAACTGATGTGTTGGGCAGACCCCGGTGGGAATCCCGCCTGTGCTAATCTGCCTCCTCGATAACTATTTTACAACTAGCTGCTGGTATGCGCCAAGGCGAAAATCGCCGTTGCTGGGACTTCTAAGGTGGAATGCAGCAATTGCGATAGGATTTGGTGTGTCAGCTGTTCCACTTATCCTAGTGAATCAGTCTTTGTTCACCTTTAGTGCTGATGATACGGGGGGGGGCTGGGTAGGGTGCAAATATAGCGAAAACCAATGTTCGGCGTACATCTTCACGATGTCACGGGGCAGGTTGTGCCCGTAACCTTCGTAGATCACGAATCGCAGGCGAGATGGGTCCGACTTGTAATGCGGTCGAGCCGCGTCCACGAATGGCGGGGTTTCAGGGCCGTTCTCAGGCTGGGCCGGTCCGGCGGAGAGGCTGAGGACGTTCTCCGGCTGTGGCAGGCGTGGCTGGGGGAACTCCGCTGACGCGCACGGGGCGGCTCAGTGTATTGTGGCTTGGCCGCATATCTCGTGAGCGGAGGAGCGGGCTCTCCCCAAACTCAACCCCAAGGAAGTTGGATAAATAGTTGGACAAATTACTAAAACGCCCTATAATCCCATCATAACAGGACTGTGCATGGTGATTGGCTAATCCGCATAAGCTTTCCAAGCGTGCTCCTTAGGCCACTCGGACACCTCTCCAGTGGCGATTCTGCTCGCGGCGAGACAATTTCTTGTACGATCCGCCTGACGCAAAATCACACGTTCTTTATGTTATAGATCTACTCGGGATACAGCAATTGATGACCCCGGCTCGGGGAGCAAAAACGGCGACATTCCGCTCGATCAGCCCCACATTCTACCCTTGCCCCCGGCCGCAACGCCTACCAATGGTCTGCAGGATGTGGCCCTGGAGCCGTATTGCGCGGAAACCCTGAAGAAAAAGGTGCGACGGAGACCGTTGCTGATCTCCGCCGCATGGCGTGTAACACGGTAGATTACTTAGATCCCGGGGGACGCGGACGCGGTAGTGGCATAGGTGGGCGCGGCGTCCCAGGTGGGCGCGGTGTCCCCGGAGGATGCGACGGCTTTAAGAACTGGATCATGACAATTCCTCCTTCAATGTTAGTTACTCATTCGGAGTCTTCCGACTCCGCATCGTTGGTCGTCAGGAGGCCCAAAGACCGAAGCCGTGCCATTTCATGATTGTCACGGATATAGGCGTGCCCGGTATGCATCCCGGTCAACAGGTAACAGCGCGACGGCGCACAAACCGTGCTGCCCGAGTAGTGCTGCGTGAAACGCACCCCCTCGGCCGCGAGTTTATCAATATGTGGCGTGCGTATTTTATTCTGACCGTAACAACCCAGTTCGGCGTATCCCAGGTCATCGGCCAGAATGAAGATTACATTCGGTTGACGGCGCGGCCTGCCCGCCGCGCGGGCCAGTTGCGGCCACATCAAAGCCGCCGTCCCCAGACAAGCCTTACTGAGAAATTCACGTCGATGAATCATGGCTGGACCTTAATCGCCGGCCGCGTGGCGGCGACTGGTACATCGCCGTAGTGCTTCTGCAAACGCCGCAATTCGATCTGGAGTTCGGTGACCACGCCGGCATACGCGTCATCGGCGAAAACGTTCTTCAACTCGTGCGGATCGCTCTCCAGGTCATACAACTCCCAGCAATCCATGTCGCCCATGAAGTGAATCAGTTTGTAACGCAGCGTCCTGACGCCCACGTGCGGGCGCACATCGTGGGGCGCGCCCTGGCCGAATTCGTAGTAGTGGTAATAAATCGATGTGCGCCAGTCTTCCGGCACCTGCCCTTGCAGAATGGAACGGAATGAAGCGCCCTGCATTTCATCTGGAGACTTTACATTGGCGTAATCGAGAAACGTCGAGGCGAAATCGAGGTTCAAGACCAGCGCGTCGGTGGTGCTGCCGGCCTTGATGATGCGCGGATAGCGTACCAGCAGCGGCATGCGCAGGGCCTCCTCGTACATGAAGCGCTTGTCGTACCAGCCATGATCCCCCAGGAAAAAACCCTGATCAGAGGTGTAGACCACGATGGTATTCTGCGCGAGCCCGGATTGATCCAGGTAATCGAGCAACCGACCCACGTTCTCGTCAACCGACGCCACGCAAGCCAGGTAATCCTGCATGTAACGCTGATACTTCCACTTTTTCACTTCCGCGGGCGACAAGCCCTCCGGCGGGGGGCCCTTGGTATCGCGTTTGGTGAGATGCTTTGCGACACTCATGGATTGTTGGCGGGCCGCGTCGCAGCGCGTGCGGTAGTCATCGTTGAAGGTATCCGGCTCCTGGAAGACCTTGCCGGCGAACTCGCGCTTGTATTTCTCATTCGGATCCCAGCGGCGATGCGGAGCCTTGTGGTGGCACATCAGCATGAATGGCGTATCGGCCGGGCGCTCCTTGAGCCACTTGATTGAGAGATCCGTAATGATGTCGGTGACGTAGCCCGCATGCGTGCGGCGCTGCCCCATCTCGATCAGGTCCGGATTGTGGTACACGCCCTGACCCGGCAGTACGTTCCAGTAGTCAAAGCCGGTGGGCTCGCTCTTGAGGTGCCACTTGCCGATCATGGCGGTGTTGTAGCCGGCTTTTTGCAGCAGCTTCGGGAAGGTCAGTTGAGTACCGTCAAATTTTTCGCGGTTATCAATCACGCCGTTCAAATGACTGTATTTGCCCGTCAAAATCGTCGCGCGGCTGGGCGCGCAGATACCGTTAGTGCAGAAACAGTTTGAGAAGCGCATGCCCTGTTGTGCGAGCCGATCCAGGTTGGGCGTCTGGTTGATCCGGCTGCCGTAGCAGCTCAAGGCGTGCGCCGCGTGATCGTCGGTCATGATGAAGATGATGTTCGGTCGCTTTTGATTTTTTTCGTCACTCCACGCCAATGGCGCGATGGCCAGTCCCAGGGCTCCAGCCCCCGCCGCCATGAGCACTTCGCGTCGTGAACAGTCTTTCCTGGGCATGTCTTCGTCCTCCATTACGGTATTTACAGTTTTCCGGCTGGGCGGATGTTCTGACGAGTGCGTTTGGTCAGGTTATCCCCCAGATCCTCACGCGCCCGCTCGGCCAGGAGTTGTAACCGGGCGACCACGTCCGGATGTTGAACAGCAATGTTATGTTCTTCCCCAATATCAGTATCGAGGTTGTATAGTTCGAGACCGCAAGTTGGATGGGTATATCCGTGGGGTTTGCCATCGCGGCCGGGCGCGCCCGTCAGACTGCGATATTTATGCGGCAGGATGAGCTTCCACTTCCCGGCCCGTAGAGCCTCCAGGTCATTCTGGTGATAGTAAAAGTACAATACTTCGTGGGGCGTCCGCGCTCCCGGCTGACCTGTGATCAGCGGCCGGATATCCTTGCCATCAATCTTGTGATCTGGCAGGGGGACCTCGATCAGACCGGCAATTGTCGGTAGCAGATCGATCGTCATCGCCATTTCGCGACAGATGCTGCCAGTCTGAATCTTTCCGGGCCAGCGCATCAGGCAGGGCACGCGCACACCCCCTTCGTAGGTCGTACCTTTGCCTTCGCGTAACGGTCCGGCACTACCGGCGTGGTTCCCATACGACAGCCAGGGACCGTTATCCGATGTGAAGATCACCAGTGTGTTGTCATCCAGGCCGTTTTCCCTGAGCGTCTGCATGATCTGCCCAACCGACCAGTCCAGCTCCATGACCACGTCGCCATAGAGTCCCTGTTGCGATTTTCCCTTGAATTTGTCAGAAACGAACAGTGGTACATGCACCATCGGGTGGGGCACATATAGAAAGAAGGGTTGGTCCTTGTGTTGCTGAATGAACCGCACGGCGCGCTGTGTGATTTGCGTCGTAAACTGGGCCTGGTCCTTGCCGGTCACCTCTGGATTGACGATCTTCTCCCCCTCAAACAGGGGCAAATCAGGATAGCCACGCTTGCGCTTCTGCGCATCAGGTGGCAAATCGGCGTAGTCAGGATGCAGCGGCCACATATCGTTTGAATAAGGAATGCCGAAATACTCATCGAAACCATGCCGGGTCGGCAGGAAAGGCGGCGCATGCCCCAGGTGCCACTTGCCGTAAATCGCGGTGGCGTAGCCCTTCTGTCGGCATAGCTCGGCGATGGTCACCTCACGCTGGTGAATGCCGTGTTTGGCGTGGGGGCCGAGTGCTCCGGTCAGGCCGATACGATTGGGGTAGCAGCCCGTCAGCAGGGCGGCCCGTGACGCTGTACATACCGGCTGGGCCACGTAAAAATCAGTGAAACGTACCCCTTCCCGGGCCAGGCGATCGAGGTGCGGCGTTTGGTAGCCCCGCGCGCCATAAGCCCCAATGTCCGCGTAGCCCATATCGTCTATGAAAATAATGATGATATTCGGTGGGCGCTGCTGACTGGCCTCGGCTCTGAGTTGATGTATCAGTGGTAGAGCGGCGGCACTGGCACCCACCTGCTTGAGGAAATCACGGCGTGTGTAACTTGTCGTTGCCATGCGCGTCTCCTGCTGATGGCGAGTTTGGCTTCGATACTCCCATGGTTCCGCGCTTGACGCGTGATAATGACAAGGATACCCGCACACGCCGGCGCTAGCGATCGCAGCAGTGTTTGTATTTAAGCCCGCTGCCGCATGGGCATGGATCGTTGCGGCCGGTCCGTGCCACTGGTGGGGGCATTGGTGCTCTCTGTTCGGCTAGACGCCGCTCCGCCTGCCAATTGTCTGCCAGTTTGCGGAATTGTGCGTCAGTGTGTTCAAGGAATGCCTGATACGCGGCGCAAAAGTAGCTTACGGCCTCACCGGCGGGGTGTCCCCAACGCTCCTTGGGACAGCCGCCGCGGCAATGTGCCAGCCAGCGACATTCCTGACAGCACTCGGCCAGGTCGGCCTTGGCCTGGCCAAACTCTGTCTGGCGAGGGGAGTTGAGCATTTCCGTGAGTTCGCCATTGAGCACGTTGCCAAGCCGCCAGCGCGCTTCAACGAAGAAATCACATGAAAACACATCCCCATTATGCTCAACAACCACGTAATTGCCGCACTCTGGCGACAGCGTACATTCCGGCGGATTAATGCCGACGTAGGTGGCAAAGAGCGCGTCGAACCAGCGCACGAACGTGGTCGGCTCGCCGTTGCGAAAATCCGCGCGCCAGCAATCAAACACTTTGCAAAGAAAATCCGCCAACTGCCTCGGCTGAACTGAAAAGGAAGCGGCTCGGGCTGGCTCAACGGGATCGGGTTCCAGGCATGGGATGAACTGCATGTGCTTCAATCCATTGACCTTGTGGAATTCATAGATCTCCCGCGGAAACCGGGCGGAATACTCGTTCACCACCGTCAGGGCGTTGACTTCTACGCCGTTGGTGAGCAGGCGTTTCAGGGCGACGTACACCCGTTGCCAGGTGGGCTGGCCGCCACCTGTGACGCGATAACGGTCGTGAACGTGTTCGGGGCCGTCGATTGAAAGTCCCACCAGGAACCGGGCTTCGTGCAGGAAACGTGCCCAATCGTCATTAATCAGCAGTCCGTTCGTCTGCAACCCATTGCCGACCACTTGTCCCGGACAACCGTATTGCTCCTGTAGCTCCACCGCTTGCCGGTAGAAGTCCAGACCCATCAGCGTCGGCTCGCCACCCTGCCAGGCGAAGGTCACCTGGCGGCCGGCCGACATGACTTGCCGCACCAGCGTCTCCAGCACCTCCGCTGACATGCGATGCACGCGCTGCCGCGGAAACAGCTTTTCTTTTTCGAGGTAGAAACAGTAGGTACAAGCCAGGTTGCAATCCGGCCCGGCCGGCTTGATCAGCACCGACTCAAGCTGTTTGGACGTGTCCGACACAATTGCTCCCGCACGATTCAAAACACAGATATTACTTATTTTGAATCAGCGGACCATCATGTTCCGGCTAGCGCTTGCGGACCCGGGGGCGGATTTTCACCCGAGGCCACTTGCGTCCGCAGCAGATACACGACGGCGCAGAGCGCGATGAGCGCCAGATCCAGGCCGCCCAGCAGGAACATGTAATACACCACCGCGCCGGTTCCGAACGCGTAGCTGTGCAGCCCGGTCCCCAGGACGTAGTTCACCCCCACATACGTCATTATGATCATCCAGAAGGCCACGATGCTCTTGAAACTGGTGGCGAACAGACCGCGCGCGGTAACGAAAATGAGCGCCGCGACGGCGGTTGCTCCCAGGGCCGCCATGCGGGTCAGCGTCAACGGCGCCAGCGTGTAAGCCAGAATCCCGAAGACCGCCATCGCCAGCAGCAGGGCCAGCACGTAGCTCCAGGTCGGTATCCGTGCCCGATCCACGCGCACGTGCAGAATGACCATGTATCCCAGAAAAGCCACCAACGACCAGACCTCTTTGGGATCCCAACCCCAATAGCGTCCCCAGGAATCAGCGCCCCACATGCTTCCGGTGATGATGCCGATCAGTAGAAGGTACGCCCCACTGGCGGCGTACCAGTAGTGCAGGCGATCGATGTTCTCGGCCAGCTTTTTCTGCCGGGGGACGATCGCGAGAATTAGCAGTTGGGCGTGTGCGATTAGCACGGCTACCGCCAGTACCGCATACGAGGTCATGATGATGGGTACGTGAATTGACATCCAGATCGTATCCATCAGCACCGGCATGACCGGGCGAATATTGCTGTCGATTGACAGGCAGTCGGACAGCAGCAGTGCCAGAGTGCCCATCACGGCGGAGGTCAGGGGTACCACGCGGCCACGCTGCAAGATCAGGGCCACCACCGCGGCGATGATCGTGAAGGCCACGGCTCCCCAGCTCAAAAACAGCAGCGATTCGTACATGTTGGCCGCTGGCAATCGGCCGGCGATCTGGCCGCGCATCCAGAGACCATAGGTCGCCAGACCGAAACCCGCTAGCAGCACGGCCAGGGCTACGATATCCATACTGACTTTCAACGCCGCGCCGGCACGCAACCGCCGCAGACCCACCAAGGCCGCTATGCCAGACAACACCGCCCCCACCGCCAGAATCTGCCAGGCCAGCCGGAAAGGTTGCCATTGATTGTAGCGCAGTTCCAGGGCGATCTTTGCTGGAGTTGGGCGATGAGCCGCCGGCAAGCTTGCCAGTGTACTGGTCAATTGCTCACTGGCAGTTTTGAAGTCCTCGGCGTTATCAGCCATGAAGGCCGTGCCGAGCTCGCGCCAGGTTTTCAATACGGCTTGTTCCCCAGGGGGTGCGGATTGGGCAATGCTGGCCAGTGGTCGCCAGGGAGCGATCACGCTTTCCGCGTCGGGAATCAGCGGGATGATTGTCCCGCTGAAGATCCGCTGGAGAATGTTCAGTTTCTCGACGAGATCACTGACTTTAGACTCCAGTGGATTAGGTTTGAACTTGCCGGAACGCCGCTGGAGTTGATCGACCAGATCCATGAAGTGCTGGTGGCTCACCAGTTCGCTAAAAGAGAACTCGGTTTGATCAGCGGGCAATTGTAATTCCGCGCGCAAGCTGGAATTACGGATTGCGATGAGCGGCTGCTTTTGCCAGTGCTCGGGCGCGAAGGACCACGCCAGTAGCATTAATACTGGATCGTGTCCCTGGAAATTTACTTCGCCGGTAATGGATTCGACCAGATCGCGCGCCAGGGTGTCGAGCGGTAATACACGCCCGTTATGTTGGGTGGGTAGTGCCCGAATGCCGTCGAGGTCCAAAGACTGGGGCAGTTCCATGGCGGGTGTGGCCGTGAAGAATAGCAGCGTTCCCAGAGTCAAAACCAATGAAGTCATGCCGGGGTCCCCTTCCTTTGTGTCAGACGAGTGGCCACGCGGGTAACCAACACGACCAGCATGCCAAACATCAGCAGGCAATATCCGGTATAGACAATCGCGCGCCCGGGATCGCGAGAAACGCTCAAGTGACTGACGTTTGCATCGTCGAACAAATCGTAGCCGGACTGGTAGAAGGAATAGCCATTATGGATAACCGGGGCGTTCATGGTGACCACCGCGCTGCGCATCTGGCCGGTCTCGGGATTGGATAGCTTCAGCAGGCTTTCGAAGCGGCGCGGGTATTGCCCGCCAGGATAATAATGAATTTGAAACCGCTCGAGTGTCAGTGCAAAGCCGAGCGGCAGCAGCTTATTAGTGTAGGACAGTTGATACTCCGCTCCATGACCACCAATCCGTCTGGTACGGTTCTTCTGCAGCCAAAGGGATGATTGCTGTGTACCATTGGTGATGTCAAGCAAGAGGGCGGGCACCCGCTGATCGCGCGGCGGGGCGACCTCTTCAACCAGCCAGTTTGCCTCCGCGTGCTCAAACTGCTGGCGTATGGTAAACGTAAACTGTGGCCAGGGTGTGTTGACGGTTTCTCCCACCACGGCGGCACTTGTCTGCAAAATGCTTCCCCCCATGCTGAAGCGCACATAAAGCTGACGGTCTGGACCACTGATTACCTCAACTGGTGCCTGCGGCGTGGAAGCGGAGTCAGTCACAAACGTGACCTCTACGTCCGCGATGGTATGCTGCCCATGCCGAAAACCGGGGAATCTTGCGAAAGCCACCCGTCGTTCCGTGACGCCCGCGCCAACTATCTCCACTTCTATCGCGGGATTAGCTTGGCGCGTCGGATCGTTAATGATCTGGCTGTTTTCCCCCACGATGGCATAGGGCAAATGGCGCAGCACATTAATGCTATAGCCGCTTTGACCCAATGGTGTTGCTTTCCGCAGGCAGTCTCGCAACGGCAACCGATGCATTGTGCCGCGACACAGGACTTCAACGTAAGCGGCGAAATCCTCCTCTGGCGCGGGTGCCTGGCCGGTCAGTTGGTTGAAGGTGTCCTGATCGGATTCCTGGCGATAAACCACCTTCAGTGGGCCTACCCCGATGAACTGGCCGGGGAATACCCAGCCGCTTTCATTTTTGTCCGTCGTGGTTAGCTCGATCTCAACCGCGGGCGGCAGGCGCGGGTTGTCGCTGGCCGTGATCTCGCGGCGCTGTGTACTGTCCGGCAGGTAACGAGCCACCTTGACTTGTAGTCCCTCATGGTGCCGCACTTCGGACCAAGGCTCCTCAATTAACCGGTAGCTCTCAGTGATGCTCCTGGGCAGATCCATGCTGGTGGTGGCATTATCGCTCAAGCGCACCATGGTGACTGCTTCCACATAGCTATCAACCATCTGCGTGGTTGTATCGCCCTCGGCGAGACGCACTTGCGCGTCAATCCCGTACTGCTGTGTAACCAGCGATCCCAGCAGAATTACCAGGATTGACAGATGGGTGAGCGTGAAGCCGATCATGCGTTTGGAGAAGGCGGAGCGCGCCACCAGGTTGGTCGCCGCGTTGATCCCCACCAGGGCCAGCAGCGCCTCGAACCACCAGGCGCCATAGAAGGTTATCAGCGCCCGACTGGTACCATGCTCGGATTCGTACGCCGTGGCGCAGGCCATGCTCACCAGTAGCAGCATCAGCAGCACCGCCGCCAGCCAGAGTGAGCCGATTTGATTGCAGATTGATCTTACCGCTTTCACGGATACTGTTCCTCACACGGATCAGGCGGTCCGACCACGGGGCACCGCTCAAGATATTCCTAGGGCAGTTATGTCCTTGCCGTCCTGGTTGTCTTGTCAGATAGATGTCCGCAGGACCACGCAGAACCCGAAAGTTGGCAGATTATAGTCAATCCTGAGAGTTTTTCTCCCATGTGAGGCGTGAATTGGCCGGGTAATTATGGAGCCTTGGCGAAACTGAAGTCGTGCCCGTGTTGATCTGGCTGGAAGACACATTTCCTGGCATACTTTCAAGTTAATCCTCATCTGGCTGGATGGCAATGCGGGAATCGATTAACCCGCTACAGCGCCGGCTGGAACGCGAATATCACTGGCTACTGGTACCCGGTTGCTGACTATGTTTGCATTATGGTGACCTGTACGGACCAACCCGATCCTGTTTTTTCGAATAGTAACACGCGCGGTCGGATAGCCCGACGAGCCATTCTATTAGCCGCGCTGTGTGGCTTCATTTACCTGCTGATCGTGGGCAGCTTCTGCTTTGATTTCAAGCAAACCGATTATGCCCATCACATCCTCATGGCGGACGCCTTTCTTCATGGCCAGTTTCACATCCGCCCGGAGGTTTTGCGCGACAAGACCCAACGCATCGTCGAGCGTCTGGCCGCGGACGTCGAAGAGGCCGCGCGGATCACCGGTCATACGCTGACGCCCGCGCTGCGCCGCCAACTCATCGAGGAACCCGCTGCGGGGTGTGCTTCCAGCGATTGGGCTGTCCTGGATGGCAAGGTCTATGGCTACTGGGCCCCGCTTACTCCTGTGTTGATGATGCCGTTTGTGGCCGTATTCGGTACCACGGTCAGTGACGAAGTGCTCAATGTCCTCTTTGGGGCCTTGAATGTCGGACTTTTTTATTGGCTGTTGTGGCGGATCACGCAGGCCGGATTGTTACGAATCGAGGAATCCGGCCGAGTTGCGCTATGTTTCCTCCTGGCATTCGGCACATCACATTTCTGGTTGACCTGCACTGCTCAGGTCTGGTTCGCCGTGCATGTAGTTACATTTACCACGCTTCTGGCGGCCACGCTTGCGATTTGCGCTGCGCGCCTGGGCATCTGGCACTGTTTGCTGGCAGGTTTGTTCTTTGGTGCCGCGCTGCTCGGACGCAATATTGTGGTTGTAATGGGATTGTTCTTCATTGTCGTGATCTGGCAGCGCGCCGCCGGCCGGTTCAGGACTTTTTTCATCCAGACACTGGTCTTCTGTCTGCCGGTCGCGCTCGCGGTAGTCCTGCAAGGAGCCTACAACCACGCGCGCTTCGGCAGTGTCCTCAATAGCGGCTTGGAGATTCAGGTATCCACCGGCGGTTTGCAACGATTCCACGATGTCTACCAGCAGTACGGCCTCTTCTCCCTACATCACGTGCCGAACAACTTCCTGTACTACTTCCTGAATTTTGAATTACCGACCGAGCCCGATGGCCGCATCTGGTTCGATCGCGAGGGCAACAGCCTCTTCCTGGTTACCCCGCCGATGATCTATATCTTCTGGGCATGGCGGCGACGCACGCCTTTCACCAGAGCACTTTTCGCAGGTGTCTTACCGCTGGTGGTGGTGCTGATGCTGTATTTCGCGACGGGGTTTGTGCAGTTCGGCCCGCGCTACCTGTTGGATGGCATGGCACTCCTACTGTTGCTCGTGGCCACTGGTATGCAAGGGCGGCTGACACCCGTGAGCTACATCCTGATCGTGCTGGCGGTGGCGGCTAACCTGTTCGGGACATATCGCCTGTGTGAGGAAGAATTTGTACTTATTACGCCGTGGATGCGCAACTGGACCCTGCCGGCTCTGGTCTTCGCCGCTCTGTTGACGTATGCCTTGCTGATGCATCGTCATCAGACTCGGTAAAGATCCACCCGGACCAGTGAATCACGGTCCCGGAACGACAGCGATCGTCTCTGCGTGCTGAACGATGATCGTCCCGCTGTTGAATCCCGCGATACCGGTCTGCTCAATACTGCGGGTTACCGTGATGTGCAGGTCCGCGCCCTGGGCGAAATCTATCAGATCATCATCGGTCAGAGTCAGCGTGCCGGTGTCCGCAAACGGTCCCAGATCGTTGGTTTGCACCTCGCCGAAGAGGGTTTGCGTGAGGCTGACCTCGACGGTCAGGTTGGCGTCGGCATGCGACCAGGTCACCGTGAAGCCCGACAAAGAGGCAGTAGCGCCAGCGGCCGGCGACGCGATCTCAAAGCCGGCGGCGGAGGCAATGGTCGTGTCCTGCACGCCGCGGGTGGGCTCGTTCACCGTAATGGTGTAGTTGTTGGCGACTGGTACGGTTTGGCGGTAATAGCCGTCGCCACCCGGACCGGTCAGGGCTTGTGTATTTACCTCCACGGCCTGGCCGTCCTGCAGCAGGACGGTAAATCCGAAAGCATCGGTGATGCGCGCGGCCACCTCGGCCTGTGCCCCGGCCGCCGTTTGGGTAATGGTGATAATGGCATCCGCCTGGTCGAGCGGCACGTACGAGCCCGGACCACCATTGCCATCGCCGGGAAATGTGATCGTGCAAGTCGCGCCCGCACATAGGCCAATCGTCAGACAGATAAAGGTGGCATACTTGAACATTTCGCAATCTCCGATTGCAGCGCAGGTAGTTCCAGGTGCCCGGCGCTTTTAGCCAGAACCTTCAGCGGCTATTACCAGCGTGAATTCCTTCGAATCGGTCGATGCCGGTGTATCCGCGTCGGTTACTTCAATGGTGAACGTGGCTGTTAGTGCTTCTTCGGGAGTTCCGCCGATGACGCCGGTCGAGGTATTCAGCCGCAGGCCTTCCGGTAGAACTCCGGCCACCACCGCCCACGTGTAGGGCGCTGCGCCGTCGATCGCCGACAGCCGCTCACTGTAATCCACGCCCACCTGGCCATCAGCCAGAGCCGCGGTCGCGATCGTCACCGGCGGCGGTTTGATGGTCAGGGTGGTCTGCTCGGTTACGGTTTGCACCAGTGTGCCGGAGTCGGTCACGGTGATCTCCAGTGGCCGGGCGTCATACGTGTTCAGGGGTATTCCGGAAATAACGCCGGTATCCTCGTCGAACGCCAGTCCGGCTGGCAAGCCAACGACATCGAAGGAGTAGGGCTCGCCGCCGCCGGTTACGGCGGGAGTGGCGGAATAGGCTTCGTTGATGCGGCCCACCGGCAGCGTCGCGTCAAGCTGCAAGCTGGCCAGGATGGTCAGGTTGTACGCCCGCTCGCCGGTCCGACCGGCCCCGGATGTCACGCGCGCGGCGATGGTGAAAATGTATGTTCCCGCCGTGGCAGGCACCCCGGAAAGCACCCCCGTGGACGTGCTCAAGGACAGGCCAGGGGGTAGTGCGCCCTCCGAGACACTCCAGGTGTCCGGACTGGCATCCCCCGCGGAAAGCTCCTGTCGGTAAAGCGTTCCCTGCACGCCTACCGGCAGTTCTTCGGGCCAGATCTCGAATGGCGGGATGATACAGGCGGGAATAACCAGACACAGGCCGCAGACCGCGGACCACGTTAATATTCGCCGACTATACACTTCCAGGTCTCCTGGCTGGGGACAACAGGATCACCACGCCTTCACTTGTACAAATCGGCCCACGGCGTGGCCGCGTAGCACTGTCATTATACTCAGACACGGCAAGGCCGCGGTGGTCAGCCGGCTCCAATCCCTGGGATAACTTGACTCTAAACAGTTTGGCGGCTAGAAGTGCGCGCCATGGCTACGGCTCAAAACGTCAAATTCTTTGTGATCACGCCCGAGCGGCAGGTCCTGGAAGAATCAAGCGGTTCAGTGGTCTTCACCGCGCACGACGGCGAAATGGGTGTGCTGACCGATCGCGCGCCGCTGATGTGCGAGTTGGGCATCGGCCAACTGCGCTACGAAGCTGGTGGCCAGACCCGTCGGCTGTTTATCGACGGCGGCTTTGCCCAGGTTATCAAGAACCAGGTGACTATTCTCACCCAGCAGGCCATCCCCGCCGAAGAAGTCACCCCGGCCCTGATCGCGGATGAAGAGCAGGCTTTGGCCAAATTGCAGGGCACCGATCCGGACACGCAGGATGCCCGCCAACGCCTGCAACGCCGCCTGAGCGCCTTGCGCGGCTTGCGCTCCACCCGCTAATAGAACACATCACTCTTCGCCATTTTGCAGGACGCCGGTAAAGCGATACGATGCCGGTATGAAAGTGATCGGACTGATTGGCGGAATGAGCTGGGAATCGACGGTCGAGTACTACCGCATTGTTAACCAGTACGTGGCGCGCCGGCTGGGCGGCCTGCATTCAGCCTGCTGTGTCATGTATTCCTTCGACTTCCAGGAAATCGAGGAATTGCAACATCGTGCCGATTGGGACGGCGCGGCCCGGCGGATGATTGACGCCGCCCGGTCTGTTGAACGCGCCGGGGCCGATTTCATCGTGATCTGTACGAATACGATGCATAAACTGGCTGAGGCCGTGCAGGATGCTGTACCACTTCCGCTACTGCACATCGCCGACCCCACCGCCGCCAGCGTGCTGGGGGCCGGTGTGCGGAAGGTTGGCCTGCTGGCCACGCGTTTTACTATGGAGGAGAACTTCTATCGGCAGCGCCTGGTGACGCGACATGGCCTCGAAGTCATTATCCCCACCGCCACCGACCGCCAGGTGGTTCATGATGTGATCTACCAGGAACTCTGTCGCGGCGAGATCAAACCCGACTCTCGCCAGCGGTTCCAGACGATTATCCAGCAGATGGCCGACGCCGGTTGTGCGGGTGTCATTCTAGGTTGCACGGAAATTGGCCTGCTGATTAAACCGCCAGATAGCCCGCTGCCATTGTTCGATACCACCGAGATACACGCTGAAGCCGCGGCGGAATTTGCTTTAAGTGACGAGCCGGGTAACTAACGCGCACTGAAGTACCTGGCCTGGGGGTGATACGCGATCAGGGCGCTGATGGATTGCTCGGGAATCAATTGATATTCCTCTGAAATGCTGACACCAATACGGCCGGCTTCGAGCAAGGCCATCAAATAAGCCTGATCCTCCAGGTTGGGGCACGCCGGGTAACCGAAGCTGTAACGACTGCCCTGGTAACCTTGCTGGAAAATCTTGCGCATGTCGTGGGCATCATGCTCGGAAATGCCGAGTTCCTCCCGAATTCGCCGGTGCATGTATTCCGCCAGTGCCTCGGCCAACTCGACACTCAGACCATGCAGATATAAATATTCTTGAAAGTGAGCCTCATGGAACCATTGTGCGGCGACTTCGCTGGCCCGCGCGCCGACAGTCACCAGGGCACATGCGATGACATCAGTCTGGTCGTCGGCCGGCCGCCAGAAGTCGGACAGGCACCACCAGGGCCGTTTCGCCTGCCGTGGAAAGCGCAGGCGGCATAGTTCGGCACCATGCGCATCGGCGGGAGCATCCGGCTCGGCCGGGGGCTCGTGGATAACAATTTCATCGCCAGCGGAATTGCACGGCCAGTAGCCGTATATTGCTTGCGGAGCCAAAATCCGTTCACGTTCACAGCGCGCCAGCAGGTCGTGATATATGGGGCGCACTTCCCGCTCAACATATTCGCGATAATCGGCGGGAGAACGCCGACCCTGGTGGAAATGCCATTGCACCTGATACAGCATGTTCTCGTTCATATACGCCAGCAAGGTGGGTAATGGAATGTGCTCGATGACCCGCGCGCCCCAGAATGGCGGCGGTGGCACCGAATGTGTGTACACAATATTGGAATATCGTCGGTCGCGATGAACAACTGGTGTAACACTCACCGGTCCACGAACACCCGCGACTGGTTCGGGAGCCGGCGGAACCCGACTGGTGGTGATCTGTTGCATCAGGCGTAGCCCGTCGAAGGCATCGTGTGCGTAGTACAACGGACCCGCGTAAACCGGTCGCAGCTCCTCCTCGACATATCGTCGCGTCAGGGCCGCGCCGCCCAGGATCACTGGCACGCGGATACCGCTGGCGTTCAGGACGTGCAGATCATCACGCATCACCTGCGTCGACCTGACCAGCAGACCACTCAGACCAATCGCATCCGCCTCGTGCAGCTCATACATCTCGATGACATGTGCGATGGGCTGCCGGATACCCAGGTTGTATACCTTGTAGCCGTTGTTGCTCAAGATGATATCGACCAGGTTCTTGCCAATGTCGTGCACGTCGCCCCGCACGGTCGCCAGGACGATGCTGCCGCGCTGGACTTCCTGGCCATACTTCATGTGCGGCGCGAGATGCGCCACGGCGGCCTTGATAGTCTCGGCGCTCTTCAGGACAAATGGCAACTGCATTTTCCCGGAGCCGAACAGTTCACCCACTTCCTGCATGCCTTCCAACAGAAAGCCATTAACGAGGTCCAGGGGGGCGTGCTCTTGGAGGGCCTCGTCAAGGTCGGTCTCCAATCCATCACGCTGGCCATCAATGATCCGCTGTCGTAAGCGCTGGCCGACGGAAAGGCTGGGCGCCTCGATCCGGCGCGCGATTTCCTCGTTTTCCGCAAACAAGGCAATGAAACGCTCCAGTGGATCCCCGTCCTCGCGCCGGTCATATATCAGATCGCGCGCCGCCTCCCAGCACTCATTCCTGATGCGATTACGCGGCAGGATCTTGCTGGCATGCACGATCGCGGCGGTCAAGCCGTGCGCCTGGGCTTCGGCCAGGAATACCGAGTTCAGCACCACCCGCGCTACGGGCTGAAGTCCGAAACTGACATTGCTGATGCCCAGAATCGTCTGGCAAAGCGGAAATGCTTTTCTGACGGCGGCAATGGCCTCCAACGTCTCGCGCGCCAGCCCCCGGTCCTCCTCATTCCCGGTCGTGATCGGGAAGGTCAGGCAGTCGAAGAAAATATCGGATTCGGGAAGCTCATATTTTCGCGTCAATAACTCGTGCAACCGGCGGGCGACCGCCAGCTTGCGGTCCGCCGTCTTGGCCATGGCTTCGTCCGGATCGTCGTCGATGGTCAAGGCGACGACGGCGGCGCCATACTGCCGCAGGAGCCGGCAGATCCGAGCCAGTTTCTCCTCGCCCCCCTCCAGGTTGACCGAATTGATAATACATTTGCCGCCGGCCAACTTCAGACCAGTCTCAATGACATCGGGCTCGGTGCTATCCAGCATTAGCGGCACGGTGACTTCCCGAGCCAACCGATCAACAACCAGGCTCATATCGGCAGCGCCATCGCGGCCGACCGTATCAACGCAGACATCCAGCACATGCGCGCCCTCATTGACTTGCTCGACCGCGGTCTGTACCAGACCCTCGATGTCGCCTGCCTGTAGCAATCCGCGGAACTTACGTGAGCCATTGGCGTTACAACGCTCGCCCACGAGTAGGACACTACGCTCCTGCCGCAGGCTAACCGCCTGGTAGAGACTGCTGATGGAGGGCTCGTAATATCCCTCACGGGTAATGGGGGGGCGGTTCCCAAGCAGTCCAGTAACCGCTTGTAGATGCTCCGGAGTCGTGCCACAGCAGCCACCAACGATGTTAACGCCCTCCACTTCCACGAACTCGCCGAGCCAGCGGGCCAGCTCCGCCGGTTCCAGGGGAAACCGGGCTTGCCCATCCACCAGTTGTGGGATCCCGGCGTTGGGGAGGACGCTGATTGGCCGCGGACAGTTGGCTGCCAGAAAGCGGACATGCTCGGCCATTTCCATTGGTCCCGTGGCACAGTTCAGACCGATTATCCGCACCTCGGGGAATGCCAGCAGCGTTGTCAGGGCAGCGGCGATATCCGTGCCGAGGAGCATAGTGCCGCTGGGTTCAACGGTGACCTGACACATCAGTGGCACTTGTTGACCAGCAGCGGTGCAGGCCGCGCGGGCGGCCTGTATCGCGGCCTTGATCTGGAGGATATCCTGGCAGGTCTCGATCACTAGTACATCCACCCCGCCATCCAGCAGCCCATGTATCTGCTCGATGTAGGCAGTGTGTAACTCGTCGTAGCTGATCTGACGCAGGGAGGCCAGACGTGTCCCCGGACCCACCGAGCCCGCGACAAACCGGGGATGTTCGGCTGTGCTGAATTTTTTGGCGGCTCCCCGGGCGATTTCGGCCGCGCGCCGGTTGAGTTCGTAAACCTGGTCCGCCAGCCCATATTCAGACAAAACGACTCGGTTAGCTCCAAATGTGTTGGTCTCGATCGCGTCGCAGCCCACCGCGAGGAAGCTGGCATGAACCTGCTCAATCGCATCCGGACGGGTCTGCGTCAGTATTTCAGAGCAGTTTTCCAGGCCACGGTAGTCCTCTGGCGGTAGTCCGAGGGCCTGTAGACTGGTCCCCATGGCCCCATCAAAGACCAGCACACGCTTCCGTAGACACTTCAGGAATGTTGACTCGATCTCTGCCAAGCTTACGACTCCAGTGTTCATCTCACCAGGGCGTCGAGTTGGAGTCTCCTGGTACCAGCCCGGGTATTGCTGGGCGGAGACTCAATCCGATCGGAACACTTGTCAACCCGGGCTTTGTTGGTACTATAACAGGATTGTATGGTAAGTCCCCGTTTCCCCATGGCCAGTCTGGAGTTACGCGTCCATGTCTGATGTGAGCGCCGATCTCTCCGCGTTTTTTGAAGCCCAGGAAGTTGATGTTGCCACCTACGAGCATCTCAGCGACGCGGTGTATACCTCTTTCAAAAGCCACGAACGCTTTTCAGAGAGGTTAGCGGAGTACCGCCAACTCGTCGAACAAGGTCAGGGTGAGGCCCTCAAACTGGCCCTGGGCTTGTTAGTGCTGGGGCGTTTCAGTGATGCTCTGGATTGGTTCGGCAAGACGCCGGACGGAAAATTCCGCCGGTATTACGCCGCCGAAGCCGCCTCGGCACTCAGCCGCCACGAAACGGCCTTGGCCGAGTTGCACGCCGCGGCCTCCAAAGGTTGGGATACCTTCGAGATTGACATGCGGTCGGCCGCTGTCCACATCCAATTAGGTGATCTGGCGGCCGCCGACACACTTGTCCAGCGCCATTCCTCGGCGGGACAGGATCGGGCCGACTGGTACTACGTGCAGGGTTTACTATATGAGAACCGGGATGACTGGGCTCCGGCTCTTGAGCAGTATGAGAAAGCCTTGGCCCTCGATCCCGATCACGCCCAGGCCATGTTCCGCGCGGCCTGGCTCTACGATATCCACGGCGACGACGAGGCCGCCATCGAGCTATACCAGCGCCTGGCCCTCCTGCCACGCGCGCACGTGAACGCCTTGATCAATCTGGCCGTGATTTACGAGGATCTGGGTGAATACGAGGATGCGCTGGATTGCGTGCAGCGCGTGCTCAAGGCCTATCCCAATCACACTCGGGCCCGACTGTTTCTCAAGGATATCGAAAGTTGTCTGCAAATGGTCGTCGAAGAGGCCGGCGATGAGCAGGTTGATTTACAGACACGCGTGCTTGACACGCCCATCTCCGACTTCGAACTTTCGGTCCGTGCCCGCAATTGCCTCAAGAAAATGAACGTTAACACTCTGGGCGACCTGCTCAAACTGACCGAGGCCGAACTGCTGTCATACAAAAACTTCGGCGAAACCTCGCTTAGCGAGATCAGGACTTTGCTCTCCAAACGTGGGTTGCATCTGGGCCAGCCGCCTGGAAATATCCCGCCCGAGATACTTGCTCCCTCGCCGCAGCCGCGAGTTGCCGTCCCGCCCGGACGCGAGTCAGTACTCTCCAAGCCCGTGTCCGAGCTGGAACTGTCAGTACGTGCCCGCCGCTGCTTGCAACGCCTGGCGGTTGCATCACTCGGCGATCTGATTCAAATGTCCGAGGCGGAGTTGCTGGCCACCCGCAACTTCGGCGTCACCTCGCTAAATGAAGTCAAGGCCCGATTGTCTGATTTTAATTTGCAATTAGCGCCTAAAAATGCCGAATAGCGAACGAATCAGTGACACCGGGATGCTTGTTCAAAGTGCTGCACACGTCTGGCCATGCCCGCCGGGGGCTGATTCGCACACTCCATGGACAGATTGAAACCCCAGCATTCATGCCGGTTGGTACCCAGGCGACGGTCAAGAGTCTCACGCCGGCCCAGCTCGCCGAAACCGGTACTGAAATTGTGCTGGCCAACACCTATCACCTGATGTTGCGGCCGGGCGCCGAGATCGTGGCGGAATTGGGTGGCCTGCATGAGTTTATGGGTTGGGAGGGCCCCATTTTGACCGATAGTGGCGGATTTCAGGTCTTCTCACTGACAGAACTACGTCACCTGAACGACGAAGGCGTGCAATTCCGTTCACACATCGATGGCGCCCCGGTGACTCTGACGCCCGAGAGTTCCATCACTATCCAGAACCAGCTCGGCGCCGACATAATCATGGCGTTTGACGAGTGCCCGCCATTGCCCGCTGAGGGTACCGCCGTGCAGGAAGCCGTTCGCCGCACGATCGCCTGGGCCCGGCGTTGCCGAGCGGCCCATCAACACGCGGATCAGGCGCTCTACGGCATCGTGCAAGGTGGGCTGGATGTCTCTCTGCGGCGCAAGTGCCTGGGACAACTGGTCGAGATCGGTTTCGATGGTTACGCGCTCGGCGGGCTGTCAGTCGGTGAGCCGCCGCCACAAATGTGGGCTCTGCTCGACGAATTTGCCTGGCAATTGCCGGCCGACCGACCGCGCTACCTGATGGGGGTGGGTACACCGACGGACCTGGTGACGGCCGTGGCGGCCGGGATCGACCAATTTGACTGTGTGCTACCGACGCGCAACGGGCGTAAGGGATACGCCTTTACCAGCACCGGCACCCTGCGGCTCAGAAATGCCTGTCACAAGCTCTCGGCGGATTCCCTGGATCCCGCCTGCGGCTGCTACACCTGCCGCAATTTCACGCGGGGCTATTTGCGACATTTATTCATGTCGGGCGAGGTACTTGGAGGAACGCTGGTTTCGCTGCACAATATCCACTTCTATCAGGATCTGATGCGGCAGATGCGGGACGCGTTGGCGTCGGGTACGTTTGAGGAATGGCGCCGCTGGTTCAATGCGAGCCCGGTTTGCCGGCAGAATGGGATGATAACTAATGATTGAACTGCTCACGATACTGGCGCAAGCGTCACAACCGGCCGCACCTACTACACAGTCCACCGGCATTGAGAGTCTTTTCAGGGGCCCCTTGGTGCCGATGCTCCTGATGATCGTCGTCTTCATGTGGTGGATGTCACGCAGTCGTGGCAAGGAGCGTAAAAAGTTCCAGCAAATGCTGGACTCCATGAAACGCAACGACCGCGTCCAGACCATTGGCGGCATCATCGGCACCGTCGTGGAAGTCCGCGACGACGAGGTAATCGTCAAGGTTGACGAGACCAACAATACCAAGATGCACTTCAATCGCGGATCGATCAAGGAGGTCCTCCGCGACAGCCAGAACGGCGGGTAAAAGCCCGCTAACGTTCTTCCAGATACGATTCGACACAGTAGGGAGGGCGAGGCTCCCGCCGAGCCACTTCTGCTCCACATGTTTCCCATATTGTCGTATGATGTCCGATATGAGATTCACAGGGGAGGTGCCATTGTGGACGTGCATGAGCTGTGGTCGAAGCCAATCAACAAAGTGACGTACGAGGATGTGGTCGCACTGTGCGATGCTCAGGAACTGGAAAGCGTCATCCTCGAATACAAACAGCAATTCTCTTCGGACAATCCCGGTAAGCAAATCGCGAAACTTGTAGCATCCCTGGCCAATACACAGGGCGGCGTCAGTGTGTGGGGCGTGGAAGAGATTGACCGCAGACCGCGCGCGGGACAACTTGGCATGGATCTCGGACCAGATCCAGCGAGCAAGATTAAACATGCATGCGCTCGGCTGGTGACTCCCCCAATAAATGTACAAGTGTCCGAGTACCTCACTGATCCCAGTGCCGCGAATCGTGGATTTTTAGTAGTTCAAGTTCCCATTGGAGATATGGTCCCTTATCGATACAAAAACATCATCTACGAACGGATCATGGATTCGAGCGAACCGCGACCCGCGGGACTTGAAACTATCCGCACACTCCTTGCCCGGCACGATGCGCTTGCGGATGTTCAAACGCGACATCGCTACCGACACGTTGAGCGTCTGGAGACTATCGCTGGCGAAGAGCCTGCACTCTGGATTGTGGCAGGCCCCAAGTTTGGACCGGTGTCACCGCAAAATTTGGAGCAACTGCACCAGACGATAGTTCAAATCAGCAACTTAGCGAAGTACCGACGCCCGTTCTTCAGTAGCGCAACACGGCATTCTGTGTTGAATGGTATCTTCTACCGTGGAAAGGGAGATTATCAAACGTCACTCTGCGTCGACGTGTTTGGAAATTGTGTGCTTTGGGATGCGACGTTTACTCGGCCAATGAGGACGGTGATGGATCGGCTCCGGAACTTGCCAGGGATCAACCGGAACCTGATACGCCACTTACGACAAGATGATGTTGACTCCAGAACATGGGCGAGCTTTAAGAACCTAGAGCTATGTGAGATTCGTGTCGGAATGATCCAGGATCTGACTCGTTCTATCGTAACAAGTGTCTCGTTTTGTAATGCGCTTCAACAGCAACTAGGAATACTTGGTCCACTTCACTTCTGTATCGAGCTTCGTCGCATACGCGGATTACCATTCATCAGTCGCCGTACTCATGATGTTCCTATTGATAGGTGGCCGTATGACGAGCAAGTCACGCTTGAGCGAACATTACATCAGCAAGGCGATCTCGACACATTCCTCGATGACCTAATCGGCGATTTATTTTGGGCACTCGGTAGGGATTTGCGCCCACGGGCAGATGAATTACTGATGATAGACAACAATGATCAACAGGAAGTCCAACGAGCATATGAGTTTTACGGGTGATCCAGGTGAGCTAGCTTTCAGTGGCGGTAGATGATGGCCTGGAAGATCAATAAACACCGCATTCCCAAGCTCACCGGTCCGCACTCGGTTCGGGACGTACCCGTCGGCGAATCGTGATAGTGGCGTCCAGCGGCGCGCGATTCGCGTTAGAATGTGCCTCATGGCCTCACTGGCGAAATATCTCGATCCGGAAGTCATCCAGCAGGTCAGTCGGCTGGACCTGCGGGCGCGGTTTATCGTCGAGGGCTTCCTGGCCGGGCTGCACCGTTCGCCGTTTCAGGGTTTCTCAGTCGAATTCAGCGAGCATCGCAAGTACACGCAGGGCGACGACCTGCGAGCTATCGACTGGAACGTCTTCGCCCGTACCGACCGTCTGTTCGTGCGTAAATACAACGCCGAGACGCACCTCGAATGCCATCTGGTCGTGGATGCCTCGGCCAGCATGGGCTACGTCGGCATGCTCGGGCCGGCAGCGCGGCCTTCAGGTCAATCGGCGGGCAAGCTGATGTATGCCATCCACCTGGCGGCCGCACTGGGTTACCTGGTAATCAGCCAGCAGGATGCCGTCGGATTGGCGGTAATTGGCGAGCAACTGGAGGATTTTCTGCCGGCGCGCTCCAAACGCGCACACC
>JBDRDH010000201.1:0-20711 GCA_043820985.1 Planctomycetota bacterium | reverse complement strand
GGTCTCGCCGGCCGTCGGCCGACGAGACGTCGGCCGCTACAGCGGTCTTGTAACAGATTACTAAACCGCTCTAATCGGAAACACCATGTGGGAAGCGATTCGTAGTAATACCAGACGCTCGCGAATGCTCATCGGGTTGATGGGTGTGATCCTGTTGGGCCTGGGCGCCGTCATCGGTCTGGCCCTCGTACCGCCCGCCGGCGACTACTTCGCCAGCAGCGAGCGCGGAGCCGGGCTCGATCCCGTCTTCACCGGACTATGCGGCGCCGGCGTGGCCTTCGTCATCTGGTTGATCATGTGGGCCGTGGCCGCCGGCAGCGGCGACAGCGTGCTCCTGTCGGCGGCGGGTGCCCGAGAAATCCAGAAAGCGCACGCGCCCCAACTCTGGAACGTCGTCGAGGAAATGACCATCGCCTCCAGCCTGGGCAAGATGCCCAAGGTCTACATCATCGACGACGAGCAGCCCAACGCCTTCGCGGTTGGTTATAAGCCGAGCCGCGCCGCCATCGCCGTCACCGCCGGCTTGCTGCGGCGCCTTAACCGCGATGAATTGCAGGGCGTCATCGCGCACGAGATCGGCCACATCCGCAACCTGGACGTCAAGTTCATGACCACCGCCGGCGTAATGGTCGGCGCGATCGTGATCATCTCCGATATCTTCCTGCGCTCAATGTGGTACGGAGCCGGACGACGACGTAGTTCATCACGCGGCGGCGGGCAGGCACAATTGATTCTGATGGTGGTTGCGATTCTGGCGGCGATTCTGGCGCCAATCTTCGCGCAACTGCTGTATTACGCCTGCTCGCGCAAACGCGAATACCTCGCGGACGCCTCGGCGGCACGCTTCACCCGCTACCCCGAGGGTTTGGCTTCGGCACTCGAGATAATCTCCAAGCGCACCGGTAGAGGGGCGGCGGATGAAAAGAAGATCAACCGCGTCGTCGCCCCGATGTACATCGTCAATCCGCTCCAGGCCCGCGCTGCCACCAGTGCGTTCGCGACACATCCGCCCACCGACAAACGCGTCAAGATCCTGCGCTCCATGGGTGGACAGGCCGGCTTTGCCGAGTATGAAGCCGCGTATCGCCAAGCCACCGGCGGGCGATCTGCTTGCATCGGCGCCCACACGCTGGCAACCGCCGAAGGCGTCGAAGCCCGCCAGGCCAGTGCCGAGCCCAAGGGCAAAAAGCAGGCCGTCGAGCGGGCCCGCGAGGTCGGCGATCTGTTGGCCGGCATGGCTGATTTCCTGTTCATCACCTGTGCCTGCGGCGTGCGGATGAAGGTACCGCCCGACTGCAAGCATAAGAAGCTGAACTGCCCGCGCTGCGGTACAGAGCACGAGATTCCCGAAGCCGCCATCATCGCCCCCATGCTCGGATCGGCGGTGCGCGACGCACTGCCCGGCAAGCAAATCAAGTCGGCGGTAAAAGCCGCCAGGCAGCAAAAGAAGATGCGCTACAAGCGCAAAGGCGATGGCTGGGAGTCCTTCAAATGCGCCTGCGGCCACACCGTCCAACTCAGTCCGGCGTTCGACGCCCCCTCCATCCACTGCGGCAAATGCAACCGCGAAATCGAAATCGCCTAGCGCAACCCCCGATCAGAGCCGCGCCCATCAGGAAGCGGTTTGTAACCAGTTAACAAAAACAGGGCATGGCTCCTACCTTGCCTAATTCTAATACGAACGCCCACCCGCTAACACCATCGCCTCTGCTTGGCGACCTTGGCGCTCTTGGCGCCTCCGCGGTTGTCTTCAATCAGCCAGGTGGCCCGGCTGTGTCACTGCCTGCGTTGTTGCTTGCCTGGCCATGCGCGCTTGTTGGGCGTAGTAGTGTGTAAATCCAACTATCACCAGCGTGCCCAGGAATATCACTATGCATATGATCAGGATTATCGTGCCGCGTCGGCCCGACGTCTTGACCGGCGGCGGCGGCACGCCGCGCTCCAGGAACGCACGCTCCTGCTCATCAAGCTCGCGCCCACACTCCGGACAACGCGGCACTACCTGCCCTTGCAAATCATACCCGCACCCCTGACAGCGAAATCCGGCCCGCTCGATCACCACCGCCCGGTCAACCAGCAGAAAGTAAAGCGGGAACAACAGGATAATCAGAATCGCCATCAACGGCACCGTCGTGGCGTTGGTCCCGCCAATGCGCGACAACGTCATTGAAATCGCCATTATGACCGCGACCATGGGAAACACCGCCAAGAGTCGCCGGGCCATATTGATTCGCAACAGCGAGCCGCAATGTGCACAGTGCCAGCGCGACCAGAGCGTGCGGAAGATATACGTCCACCGCAACGGCTGCCGACAAACCGGACATTCCGCCATCAATGGCACGACGTTCAATCTCCCACCGGCGTTACCGGGGCACCGCTCGGGGCGGATACGGCCGACGGCGGCAACCGCCGCGCCGCCATCCTCGCCCGCCGCCCGCGCGCATCCTCGACCCGCAACGGACCACGGACCTTATCAGACATCAACACGCCACTCCTGCAACCACCCTCCACCAACCAATGCCGTTTTACTGTGAGACTGTTTTATAACCGGTCGACAAAGGGCAGGCGAGGCTCCCGCCAAGCAACAAAACGGGTGGCACGACTGTGTCAGCCATGTCCTGGGAGGGCGAGGCTCCCGCCGAGCCGCGACCTCTCAGGAAGTTCGTCCTCCCACAACCATGAATCTCTAATGCGCCCCCAGCGTACCCTGACCCTCACACATAACCGCGAATCCGCCACGGATCACACCGGCACCAACCCACCCACCGGATCGAATCACCAGTCCCGCCAGAGACGGCTGATCGTAGCCAAAAGCCGCGCCCTGCTCCTGAAAGCCATCGCCCACAACATCCTGATCCTCCACGTCTGCCAAGCTTTTCCATGGAGCGGAAATGCCAGCTTTAAATGAAGCGGATTACAGTATTTCTGGACGACGTCAAAGTCAAAACGAAGTCGGGATTGTCTTGGTCTTTGAATCGCATGGCGGTACACTAATGGCTGCTGCCCGGTAGAATCATGTCTATCGGGATCGGATTTCTGACGGCAATCGCCGGACAAGAGCCAGCTCGGAAATGTTGGCTTGATGCGAGGAAGTACTCGTTCGGAGGAATCACTGTGCGAAAGCTAGTTGTATTGGGCGCGGCGTTGGTGATGCTCGCTTCCTGGGCGACCACGGTTGGCGCGACGACGGTTACGGTTTACACCGACAAGGTAGAATGGGAGAACGCCTTGGGTGGGCAGTTTCTGTTGGAGGATTTTGCCGACGATCAACTGAACCCTGGGGTGAGCTTTGTATCCACCGAATCTGGCCATATCAACCCTACTCTGGAGTGCTTCCAAGATGTCCTGGCTTCCGAGAGCCAGAATGAACCTATGACTACCTGGAGCTTCGTCCCTGAGATAATTGGATATGGCGGAAACTGGACTTTAGGCGGGCCGGGAGGCTCCGGGAATAGCTTACTGGTTTACATCGACGATCTATCCCTCTATGTGGGATACATCCCCAATAGCTACAATGGCGGATTCTGGGGATTCACCTCTGATACTCCCTTTACCTCCGTCAGAGTGATAGGAGGAGCGGGTACAAACCAACAGCACTACTGTTTGGACGACATGGTGTATTCCCATCCAGACGAGGGCGAAGCCGCGGGTGACATGAACTGCGACGGCGCGGTTAACGCCTACGACATCGATGGCTTCATCTGCGCCGTCAGCCCGAGTTGCGACTACGCGGGTATGTACCCGAATTGCGATCGCATGCTGGCCGATGTGAATGGCGATGGCGTCGTGAACAGCTACGACATCGACGGGTTCATTATGCTGGTCGGCGGCGGCTAATCCAGCAGCCACTGGTTGAGCGGGCCGAGGCTGTTGTCCTTTCAAGCGGAGTCCAAGGGCCGGATCGAGCAGCCGGAGAGCAGCCGATTTCACCGCCGACGCCGGCGCGGCGCGCCGTGCGCTTTGCACCAGCCGCACACCACCGCGTCCCTCAGTCCCGCCCGGGACGACTGATCGTAGCCCAGCATGCAATGCTGGGACACGCCAGACCAACATAATCGAGTCCCGCCAGGGACGACTGATATTTCATCCGTCCCTGACGGGACTGGATGAAGAGGTCTGCCCCAGGAACTTCATTATTTGATCCGTTTTCATCCTTTGACAGGCTTTCCAACTGCTCGCATCCGCATAGAATTCCATCGAGGGCACTTGAAATGCATATCGGAGCGAGCCATGTCCATACCGAAGCGAGTTGCTGATCGGATCAAGTCGGGTCTACGGACGTTCACGCGAGTTTTAACAGATGCTCGCAATGCGGATCGAAGCGAGCAAGATACGGTCACAATCGTTACCGACATGCTCGCCAACATCTTCGGTTACGACAAGTATTCGGAGTTAACGGGCGAGTATGCCATTCGTGGCACCTACTGTGACCTTGCCGTCAAGGTTGATGGGAAAATCAAATACCTTATCGAAGTCAAGGCCGTTGATAAATCCCTGAAAGAAAATCACCTGCGACAGGCAACTGACTACGCCGCGAAAGAAGGCATCGAATGGGTCGTGTTAACAAACGGCGTTGAATGGCAAGCGTACCGCATGATCTTTGAGCAACCCGTTCGCTTCGAGCATGTTTTTACGATCAACATTCTTGAAGGCGGATCGGACTTGCCTGATATGATCTACATGCTTAGTCGTGAGGGAATCGCGAAACAGGCACTTGATGAATACCACGAGCAACGGCAGATCCTGAATCGACATGTCGTCTCGGCGGTATTGCTCTCTGAGCCTATTCTCAAGGCGCTTCGGCGTGAGTTACGAACCATGTCCCCAAAGATGAAGATATCCCCTGAGGAAATTAAAGAAATACTCACGTCGGAAGTCTTGAAGCGCGACATTGTTGAAGCCGACGATTTGAAAGACGCAAAGCGCAAAGTCCGCCGCGCGGGCAAACGCTCCGAAAGGAAGACTCGGAAGGTAGCGCCCGCGCCAATAGCGTCACCAACTCCGCAAGATTCAACACCCAAAATGCCTGATTCGACAGGCGGCATTGGCACTTGAGCAATGAGCGTCGTGCAATGGATCAAGTCTTTAACCGACCCAAACACTAAGGTCGGCAGTACTTTTGATCGCTTTATCTACGCACTTATCATTCTGTCACTCATCGAAGTCGCTTTGGAAACCCTGCCAGAAGCCCAGCCCTATCATGCTTGGCTACTGTGGAGCGAACGCGTAATCGTGGGCATATTCACGGTGGAGTATGTCTTGAGATTTACCAGCAAAGGCTTTGGTTACGTTTTCAGTTTTCTCGGCGTGATTGACCTGCTCGCCATTCTGCCGTTCTACATTTCTCTTGGCGTGGTTGATCTGCGCTCCGTGAGAATGATTCGACTTCTGCGATTACTACGCTTGGCAAAACTGAATCGCTACGGATCGGCTTGGCAAAGACTGCGAGCAGCCTTTGGCGACATTAGGGACGAGCTTACTGTCTACTTTGGGCTGACGGTTGCCCTTCTGTATCTCGCATCGGTGGGCATCTATTATTGTGAGCACGAAGCGCAACCCGAGACGTTTCGGTCAGTCTTTCATGCTATGTGGTGGGCAGTCTGCACTTTGACGACTGTAGGGTATGGTGATGTTTATCCGGTTACAGCCGCAGGTAAGCTATTCACATTCGTCATCCTAGTCCTGGGATTGAGCGTAGTCGCCGTCCCTTCCGGCTTAATTGCGTCGGCGTTGGTCAAACAAACGCCCAATAACGATAAATCAGACGAGGCCACCTGATCACCGACCATCCAGTCCCGTACGGGACGACTGAATGTAGCCCAGCATGCAATGCTGGGACGCCACGCCAAACCGACCCAAGCAAGTCCCGCCAGGGACGGCTGATATTTCATCCGTCCCTGGCGGGACTGGGGTACGGGCATAGACGACCGTGAACCCAGCACTTCGTACTGGGCTACATTCAGTCGTCCCGGACGGGACTGGAATATCAAGGAACGTATGTGTCACGGTCGCCAATCATTGATCACAGATACCGCCAACCCGCCTCATATCGTCATACCAAGATGCAATTGACCAATGCGTCACTAATCCACTCACCGCTTCGTCACTCCTCTCCATAATCCGCCGGGAGTTTGGTTACGCTCACGCGGCGCACGGTCAAATCGCTGCCAATAGACGCCAGGCGGAAGTCGGCGGCGCCATTCTGGCGGTTGGCGCAGCGCGCTGACGACAACATCACCGTGGCGGTCTTCCACGTCTTTGTACCGCCGCGCGCGACGGGTTGTGGGTGTTCGTGATAGCAATCCGCCAGCGTGCCGGCCTGCCCTTGACGGCGCCGAGCGGTGTCAAGGGTTTCGTAAGCTGAGTCGTACTGCACCAGGATCGGTGTGTGGCTCTCGTCAAAATACTCGAATTTGAGCGTCAGTGTGCCGCTGTGGTCGTAATAGTACGGGTCGGCGATGTCGAAGTAGAGGTAGCGATGGTCGGTCGCACCCCGCCGCGTTTGCACGCAGGCCATTTCGCCAGTGTGTTTCACGTGAAACAGCCCATCTCCCACGTCCCGACACAACCGCAAACCCCGCTCGACCACCTCACCGTCTGGCTCGACGCGCATCTCCAGTGTCAAATGACTCGCAAACTCGCGCCCACCACGCTGTGAATTACGGGCGTTGAGCAGTAGCCGCAGCGCCCCGGCCCAATCATCGCCACTCGGCATCTGCCGCGCCTTGTACAGATCGCTGAAATGCCGCGTCAGCTCGATGTACTTACGCCCATCCTCAAGCGACTCACATATCCCCGTGCCCTCGTGCAATTCGCTCCACGTCTCGATGATCACCATGCGCGGGCGCGCCTGGAGCGCCAGCAACCATGAAGCGGCGTAGAACCCGCCATCCAGCCGATCGCGCGTCGGCGTCGTACGCCCCGGCACCGGCGAGTCATCATAACCCGGCCCGACCTGCACGATGCCGGTCCCCATGATCGGCCCGTTCAGCGCCGCTCCCCACCCGGTGCGCGCGTCGGTCTCCAGCGACCATGACGGCCCAGAGATGATGAACGGCCGCTTGCCGGCGAAGTCTTTCGCGAACTGCTCATAGACGTAGTCGATCACACCCTGGTCATGCCCCGCCGCGAAGACCGAGTTGTAAAGTTGCACGATTGGCCGGCCGTCCAGGCACGCCCAATGCCGCGGCGGCACCAGCCGATAGAAATCTCGAATCGTGCGATAGAAGATATCCCGCCCCACCGGCGTGCGCAGATCGACATTCGGTGCCCCCGCCTTACCAAACGCATTAACACCCAGCAGCGTTGATGTATCGTAAAACATCGCCACTCGGGGCGTATCGCCGGCCCGAGCCAGCTCATCCAGGGCCGCGACCAATGGCGGTATGCCCTGCACCGAGAAATTCAGACCAGGCGCGGCATAGTTCTCCGGGGCACCCCAATAGATGCACAGCACCACGTCGATACCCGCCGCCTGCATGTCCTCCATCTGTCGGCGATGCCACGCGGTTGACTCGTAACTCACTTCACGATGATCCGGAAAATGATGACGCAGCACGTCGTCCGTACGTTCAGCATCATCGAAAAAGTGCTTGTCCGGCCAGCGATACCAGTAGAAATAGTGCGTGGCGACGACGGCGTCGTCAGCCGTGAAGCTCGGCGCGGCGGCGAGCGCATCCGCGTCCGGCAGTGCCGGAATCTCAACCTCGGCCCCAACCACCACGCCGACACTCAACAGCACGCATATCCCGTGCGTTACAGCATTGATCATAGTCATGACACGTCTCCGCTCGCGGATGCCCAGGACTCCTCATCCAATACTGACAGCAGGATACAGTCGCGCGCGCTGCTTGCCCATCAAAAGAGCCCACGACCACGCGGTGATTAGCACCGCCTGGCCGTGAGCCGGGTAAGGGTAGACGCCGAAGTAGGGTGCCATGCCCAAGCGTCAGCGCGGGCATGAAAGCCGACTTACGTCGAGTGCCGGCGGCATTTGCCCTTGCAGAAAGCCGCCCCGACGGCACATACCACCACCACGATGGCCACCCAGGCATACCACGGCACACTACCCAATGTGGTCCAGATCGCATCCATGTCATTCTCCTTTGCGGCGGAAACAAGCTGTAAACTCATGGGTGTATTCGCTGGAACGCAGGTGGTATTGCCCGAAATCGCGGCATACAGAAAACGACAAGGCGCGTTAGAGGAGTGATGTTCGGCGAATATCGAATTTGTGAGTCTGGGACAGCCGCTAGCGGTTCGTCGGCCCAGGAGTTCGAGGACGTAACGGTCTTCATCGACAACGATGATGATTGTTCTGACGGCGCGCATTCTGAACGCTCGTCGCCCGTCTATGTTGAACCGCGCCGCGGGACACGCGCCTTACCACTTGGAAAATAGGAATAATGGGTGACTGTCCCTATTTATCCTAATGGGTGACTGTCCCTATTTATCCATTTATCTCGCTATTTATCTAGACTATGGCTCCCGCCCGCCGCGATCGCCACGAAGTCCGTGCGCAGGTCAACTCCAACGATCTGTGAGCCCCAACCCGCGATCGACCCGTGAGCTACGATAACGCTGCGTAATCTGAAGTGCAAGGAGAATTCCCGCGAAGGATCGTATCGGGAGCGGTAACGGCTGCGGGCGGCCCTGGCGGCCGTGCCGGGAGGGTTCGTGCCAATCCTCCGAGCCACACAAAGACGAGGACGTGCGGCTGGTCGATCGTCGATCCGCCACTGCCGGCTAATGCGGAGCGAAAAAGAAGATCACCCGGCTAGCTGGCCGAGTGATCTGTGTGTGTGACCGTTGCGTACGTCCTAGCGCCGTCGCAGCGCAACTAGGCCCGCCAGCAGCAGGCCAAGCGTGGCAGGCTCGGGGATGATGCTGAGGTTGTCCCAAGCCACGAGATTGCCTGCCGGGTCATCGCCGTTACCGCCGCCAGTGAAGAAGCGGAGGCCGCTGGGATCGGGGGAGCCCGGATTGTTGAAATGCTCCGGCGGGTCAAGGACCACGAAATCGCTGGCGCCGGTGTGCAGGTCGGTTATGGAGACCTCCAGCACCTCCTCGGTGCTCATGCGGACCAGCGTGCCAAATCGGTACCAGTGGTTCAACTCGAGGCCGGCCCACATCGCGCCCGGGACTAACGGGGTGGCTGCGCCGTGCTCGAGAGTGACGTAGGCATGCGTCCAGGCCGTCGCCGCCGGCTCATCATCCCACGCGAACACGCTCTGCCAGTAATGGGACGTCGCCGAGGGCTGCTGGGAGAAGCTGCCGATGAAGTCCTGGGCGAGGTTAAAATCACCGGTCCACGCCACGGCTACATCGTATTCCGTGTACCAGAGGTCCTCCGCGCTCCAGTCGTGGTCGAGCTGCGCCCGGCCGAACGCGAGGTCGCCCTCATGGCGCCCGGCAACGAACTGCTCATCGCCGAGCGGGTTCTGCACGATTCCATGGGTGTTGCCGGCGTACGTGAAGACGTTGTACTCGGCAGAACCCGCGACCGGGACGTACCAGCCTTGCTGACCCGCCAGCAACGTACCGGTGGCCGAGCCGACGTAGTCCGGTGCCTCAAATCCGGTGTCCACGTTCCCGTACGTTGCCGACGCCACAGTGAAGAAAAGTAAACCTATAATCACGCGTTTCATCCCTATCCTCCTCTCAAGATGACATGCTGGAAGGGGCGCCTTTCCCGCTTCCGGCGCCAGAGTACTCGTTGTCCCTGCGCGAGTCAAGCGTAAATGACGGATTCGCAGATACACGACAGTATATGTCCTTTAATGCTAAGCGTAGTTGGCTTCGAAGAGTGTGTGGAACTTGCTTGACCGAACGGGCTCGGGTGAACTGGTGTCGCGGCCCTGGACGTAGTCTAGTTTCTCTTCCCTGTACTACTAATGCCGAGTTTCTTTGTCTCCCGCGAAGGTTTTTCATGCGGCTCTCGTAAGTTTTGCTGTATCAGCGGCTTGGGCTGCCAGCAAGGCGGTTATGCAGTGCTGGCCTTTGTCACTCAGTAGGTAACGATGCGTACGCGGCACTTTCCGAATCAGACCATGGGCACGCAGCAGACGCAGCTTGCGGGTCACCGCCGCGGACTGACGGCGGCGCGTGGCTGGGTCAGCGCTGCTGCCGAACAACTGCTCGCGCAGCTCGCGGTTGCGGAAGCCGTTCAGCAGGCGTAAATAGCGTAAATAGGGACAGTCACCTATATTTCCCCTATATTTCCATCCCGACGTAAATAGGGACAGTCACCTATATTTCCCCTATATTTCCATCCCGATGAATCGGGACAGGCTCGGGTGGCCGCTACGATGTATCACCTCGTTGCTTGACGGGGTGTCTTCTATTGATGGGGTAAGTATTTTCTTAATTTCTCTTTCCTCCGTGTCTCTGTGGCTCTGTGGTAAGATCCGTACTGAGATACGCAGGTTAGCGGTGCCCTACAATATCACTGTCGGCGAGCCAGGCATATTCGCTGGCTTCGAGTAACACCAGGAGGACGGTCATGGACGTGATGACAGCTATTCGGACTCGCCGGAGCGTACGGTCGTACGCCGCGCGGCCGATACCCGCCGACGTGCTCGAGCGGATGCAACAGGCGCTGCGTTACGCCCCGTCGGCGTGCAACTATCAGCCGTGGCGTTTCATCATGGTCACCGACGCCGATCTGAAGCAGAAGGTGGCCCAAGCCTCTTTCGACCAGATGTGGATGGCCGCGGCGCCGGTCATCGTGGTCGGGTGCGGTGATCTGACACACGCCTATAAAACCATGGGCGGACGCGGCAACAGCACGGATATCGACCTGGCCATCGCACTCGACCACCTCTCGCTGGCGGCGGTCGCCGAGGGCCTGGGCACCTGCTGGATCGGGGCCTTCGATGAGCAGCGCGTCAAGGAACTGCTCGACGTGCCGACGGAGATCAAGGTGGTCGCCATGATGCCGCTGGGCTATCCAGCTACGCCGGATTTGAATTTTCCCCTCGACGACACCCAACGTAAGCCGCCGGGGGATGTCTTTCATAAAGAGCATTACGGCGAGGCATAATCGCCGCGTCTGTACAGCGCCCACATCCGATGGTTGAACCGCAAAGACGCGAAGAGCGCGGAGGACGCGGAGAATTATAGCTTGGGGGTTGTAATCCGATACCGTTCCAGGCAAAGAGAAGCTGCGCACCGTTTTCCTAACCACCAAGTCACGAAGACACAAAAAACGCCGAGAAGTGGTGTGCAGTATCGCTCCGAGCGGATCATTCTTATGGCCGCCTAACCAGGAAGGCACCTCAATCTTATCTTGTTGCCTGGTTGCCTGGTTGCCTCGTTGCCTTGTTGCCTTAGTTCTTTCGGCCTTTGTGGTTAAGTTCGAGGTCAGACATGCAGGCGAGTCCGTGTTGTGGTTACAATTTGGGGGAAGACGTCTCGGGTATCTGCCCGGAATGTGGGGCGGCGGTATGAGAAAGCACCGGATACGGCGCGTGTTTAAGTGGCTGGCGACAGTCGCCGCGGTGTTGGTGATTACGCTCACGGTGCTGAGCTTCTGCCAGGGATTCAACTATATTGCTCCCAACTGGTGGATCGCCGATCTCAGGCCCGGTCAGTTGACCATCGGCTGGTTCGCTTTTGGAGGGACGCCCTTATACAAGCCAACTTTCCCAGGTAAATTGCACATTCGGCAACGAACAAGCCTACGCAGCTTACTGATATGGTGGCCGAGAATCGTGGGGAAACCCGGTGAATCAAGGTTTGTTGTCGTTCCGCTCTGGATGCCCCTGGTAGCGACAGTCGTCCCCGCTGTGTGGCTCTGGTACCACGACTGCAGACGCATCGTGCCCGGCCACTGCTCCAAATGCGGCTATAACCTTACCGGCAACGTGTCAGGCGTCTGCCCGGAATGTGGGGAAGCGGTATGAGGCGACGGTCGCGGATACGACGGACAATCAAGTGGATGGGCACGGCGGTGTGTGTCACCGTACTGGGCCTTTGGTTGCTGAGCATCCGGGCGCCGGGTCAGATGGGGCATAGCTTTCTTCCGAGGTACGGCATACGCGCCGGACGCATTCTTCTCGTCTTGCAGGAACTGCGCGGCGACCGCAAAGAAGTTGACCGTATTAGAGCGAAGTTGCAGGAGCTCCTGGCCGGAGGGTGGACGTTTGACAAGGACCCATGTCCGTGGAGGTCCCTGCGATCATACGGTCTCGACCTACCGCAAGTGCAAGAACAACGGCTCGGGGAGTTCTTACGGATTGTATACGGAAGCTCACGGCGACCAGCCATTGAGTGGATTGTCACCACCATCTGGATACCGTGCTGGCTCTTGCTGTGCATCACGGCATTGCCAACTGCTTTCCTCTGGTGGCGTGACCGCCGCATCCCGCCAGGTCATTGCCAACAATGCGGCTACAACCTCACCGGCAACGTCAGCGGGCGGTGTCCGGAATGTGGGGAGCTTACAGGCACCGGCGAGGGGGACGTGCTATGAAAGAGTATCCGCGATTACTCGTAGTGGGTGATTGGGTAATGGCGGTAATCTACTTCCTCGTAATGTGGTTGGTGCTGACCTGGATTACTGACTTGACGCTTCGAAAGCTCGGGCTTACGCCATCTTCGATGGCTGGAATCTGTCTGGCCCGGGCGTTCCCAATCGTGTTGAGCGTAAGCAACGTCGTGTTGTTTTTGAAACGCCTAATCAAGAAGCGATGCATTGAACTGAAGAATCTGCTAATCGAGGCAGGGCTGTTATGTAAGTGCGGCTACGATCTGACCGGTAACGTGTCGGGCGTTTGTCCGGAATGTGGCGAGAAAACAACCACCGGTACGGAGCAGTAGCATGAGGTGGGTTCGTCATAAGAGGTTGCCGGTTGCAGTGTCGCTCGCCGTGGCGGTCGTGGCATTCTTTCCTCTGCTTGCGATTGCCGGGTTTGTGTTACGCCAACTTTTAAGAGCGCTAGTGGACGCCGGCTTCAGGTTTTGGGATCTGCCCGATACGGTTGTGTTTGGCTTCCTCATAGCGATTGCCGTCATACTTGCCTACATCCCATGTCGCATAATTTACTCCAGGCTGCGCTGGAAGACAGTCGTGCACGATGAGCGGTATTGCATACGGTGTGGGTATGACTTGACGGGTAACGTCAGCGGGCGCTGCCCGGAATGCGGGGCGGCGATATGAACCAGAGTGCCTGGCGGGAAGTGGACGCGCGTAGCCGAACGTGGGTCTGGTGGATCATCGGGATCCTACTCGCGGCGGAGCTTTCGCTATTTTACGTGTTTACGCACGTGACCACGTTTATGCTGTTGGTGTTGACGCTCTGGGGGGTGCTGCTGTGGTGCTGGAACAGGTACCGGATGCCCAGGCCGTCACGCCGCCGGCGGGTGCTGAAGTGGATTGGTACCAGCGTGTGCATGGTGCTCATGATCCTGCTGATCATGCAGATATGGATCTGTGGTACCTGGAGCGAAGGTAATAGTCTGATAGTGAGTTTCGGCAATGGCGGGGTCGGCATTGCACTTTTTCGTACGAACATGCTGGCCGGCTCCTATCCAGCGGGCTGGAGGACCACTCGCCACCAGCCACTGTCCGGCTGGCTGTGGGGCTGTCTCCAGCCGCCGGCGACGATACGGGTAACCAGGCAGTGGGCCAATACAGGTGTCATGCTGGTCCCGAGCATGCTCTTTGTCGGCAGCCTGACTGTTCTGTTATGGTGGCGCGAGCGGCACGTAGTGTTGCCCGGGCATTGCCGGAAGTGCGGGTACAACCTGACCGGTAACGTGTCGGGTGTGTGCCCTGAATGTGGGACGCCGGTACATCTGGGAAATGGAGAGGATATTCTATGAGACATACGATCTTGGCCACCATCGCACTGACGATGTGCTTCAGTTCCGGGTGCGTCAGCTATCATGCCGGGCGGTTGATGGACCAGGAGTTAGGAGCGACGGCGCGTGCCAAGGCTGCCGTGGCGCTGGGCGGCTATTACTACAACCCGCGGGCGCGGGAGGTGTTGCTCAAGGCCTTGCTTGATGAAGATCCTACAGTGCGGTACTTCGCCACGGAAGCTATTGAAAGGCCGCTTAACTTCTCGGGCATTCGGCGCATAAACATCTGGGCTGAGCATGCTTGTATTGAGTTGCTGCGCTTGCTTGAGGATAACGAGCGCGGTTGGCGCCCGCTACCTCAACCGCTGTCCCTCAAATTGCCCACGGCGCCGACTGCCCCCATCCGCTATCGCGCCACGCTGACCCTGGCGGCGGTGAGCAACACTGATCACGGCCTGGACGCCGAAGCCTGGCGCGCGGAGTTGATCAAACAAATGCCACTGCTGGGTAGACGGTGAGCCATTTGCGGTCCGCACAGTGGATCCTACGGGTTTGGTTTCTCCGCGTCCTCCGCGCTCTTGGCGTCTCCGCGGTTACTCCGTCTCGTCGTCCGCCACGGAGGGCGGACGCTACTCGTTACAGGTCGAGGAGGTAGGCGAAGATCAGGGGGGCGACTATGGTGGCGTCGGATTCGATAACAAACCTTGGCGTGTCGACGCCGAGCTTGCCCCAGGAGATCTTTTCGTTCGGCACCGCGCCGCTGTATGAACCGTAACTGGTGGTGCTGTCGCTGATCTGGCAGAAATAAGCCCAGAATGGCACCTGCCGTTTGAGATCCTGGTGGATCAGCGGGACCACGCAGATCGGGAAGTCACCCGCGATGCCGCCGCCGATCTGGAAAAAGCCAATCGGCGCGGTTTCGGCGGTGGCCTGGTACCACCTGATCAACTCGGTCATGTAGTCGATGCCGGTCTTGACGATGCTACGCTTCTGCAAGCGGCCTTTGATCAAAGACGCGGCAAAGATGTTCCCCAGCGTCGAATCCTCCCACCCGGGCACGAAGAGCGGCAGGTTCTTCTCGGCGGCGGCATAGAGCCACGAATCCCGCGGATCAATCTCGAACACATCGTCCAGCCGTCCGCCGCGCAGCATGCGGTAGAGGTATTCGTGCGGAAAGTAGGATTCGCCATTCCGCTCGGCGGCCTGCCATTCGTCGATCAGCACCTGCTCAAGCTTGCGAAACGCCTCTTCCTCGGGGATGCACGTATCGGTCACGCGGTTCATACCGCGCGCCGCGAGGCCGACCTCTTCCTTCGGCGTCAGGTCGCGATAGTGCGGCAGGCGCAGGTAATGCTCGTGGGCCACGAGATTAAAGATATCTTCCTCCATATTAGCGCCTGTGCAGGAAATCGCATGGACCTTGTCCCGGCGGATCATTTCGGCCAGTGAGAGCCCCAATTCGGCGGTGCTCATGGCCCCAGCCAGCGTCATGAACATTTTGCCGCCGCGCTCGAGCAGGTGGTCATAGGCTTCGGCGGCATCCACGGTGACGGCGGCATTGAAATGTCGGAAATGCCGCCGCATGAATTGCTTGACGTTCACTCTGCTGCTCCCTATTTAGGCACCATAACACTTGCGGGCGTTGTGGCCAAGCTACCAGATACCTGGTGACGTGCGACTAAATCCAAAAACACGTCAATTCCCACCATGGCAGTCATGTTGTGCGGGGCATGATAACGCAGTTACCTGGTGATGACCAGTCAGCAGCGTTAAGCAAGCATGACAAGCCCCGGTAGATGCCGCTGAGTCCATATAAACGCAGACTTTGACCGTGACACTTTCATTAGCCCGGCAGCCACGATAAGCCGCATGATTTGTGTCCTAACGTCCGGGATGACCGCTACGCAACTACCTGGAAGTACCGGAAACGGGCAAGCAGGACTGGCGGGCATTCATCAATCCGGTTGCCAGCCCGGTATTGGTGCTGTTCTTCGGTGGTTTCGTATTGGCGAAAGGGGCGACGAAACACGGCTTCGATGTGCGCATGGCGCGCGCCTTCATTACACCCTTCGGCACGCGGCCGAGCATGTTGTTGTTGGGCATCTTTCTAGAGCGGTTTAAATAATTGCCCGTTGCCTCGGTGGGACAAACTAATTGAAAAAGCGCGGCTCGGCAGGAGCCTCGCCCTCCCTGGACACCGGAACATGTCTGTAACTGCCCTAAAGCATGCTGGTCGAGACCTGCACGCCATCATCCGAACGCATCAGGTCGATGTGGCAGCGCCATTGCGGGTCGGGTTGCGGGAAGTCAGTGCGGAAGTGTACACCCCGGGATTCACAGCGCGTCGCGGCACCGATCGAAATACACAGGGCGGCGGTGAGCATATTCTGGGTTTCCCAGGCGGCCGGCTCGTCAAAGAGCTTGTCCATCACGTAGCGCCCCCAGAACTCGATGATTTCAATCGTCTCGCGCAGCCGGTCGCCGGAACGCTCGACGGCCACGTTCCGTGACATGATGCTGCGCAGGCTGCTTAATACATCTTCAAGATCGAGCTGGGTCCGTGGCGACGGGGGCAGCAGGTGGCTAATGGTATGCGGACTTCTGAGACGATCGTTGCTCTTGGCGTTGCGGGCCGCGAGTTGGCCAGCCCGCTGTCCGAAGATGGCCCCCTCCAGCAAGGAGTTACTGGCCAGGCGGTTGGCGCCGTGCAAGCCGGTGCTGGCGACTTCGCCACAAACCAGCAGTCCGGGCAATCTGGTCCGGGCCTGGGAATCCACCACCACGCCACCTACCAGGTAATGAGCGCTGGGCCGTACCGGAATCAGATCGCGCTGTGGGTCAACGTCGAAATCCGCGCATAAACGGGCGATGGTTGGAAAACGCCGGGCGAAGTGTCCGGACGGGAAACCGCGGACGTCGAGAAATACCGAGGCGGATTGCTCGGTTTTCATCTCGGCGGTTATGGCCCGACTGACAACGTCGCGCGGGGCCAGCTCGGCGCGCTGGTCGTAGTTGGGCATGAAGCGCTGCCCCGCGTGGTTAAGCAGTAGCGCCCCTTCACCACGCACGGCTTCACTGATCAGGGCCCGGGCGGCACCAGCCACGTACAACGTAGTCGGATGAAACTGGATCATTTCAACATCGCGCAACCGGGCTCCGGCTCGAAAAGCCATCGCCAGACCGTCGCCGGTGGCCACGGCGGGGTTGGTCGTCTCGCGGAAGATGCGGCCCGCCGCTCCGGTCGCCAGGATAGTGGTGGTAGCCCAGAACATCTGATGGCCATACTTGGGGTGATAGGTCACCACGCCGACCACCGAACCGTTCTGTGTCAGCAGATCGATGGCGAAGCAGTGTTCAAACACACGAATGCGGGGGTGGCTGGCGACGCGCTCTTGCAGCACGCGCATGATCTCCTGGCCGGTGGCATCACCCAGGGCATGGATGATACGTGATCTGGTATGGCCACCTTCCCGACCGGCGGCCAAGCTATCTTCCTGGAGATCGAAGCGTATGCCCCAATCACGTAAACACGCTACACACGCCGGCGCCGCCTGGACGATTTGGCGGATGACATCTTCGTGTCCCAATTCGCAGGCGACCGCGAGGGTGTCGGCGGCGTGTTGCTCGGGATCGTCATCAGGCTGCACGGCCGCCGCGATACCACCCTGGGCATAAGCCGTAGCGGACTGCCCAACCAAATCCTTGGTCACTACCAGTACTTCCCCGCTTTCGGCGGCTTCCAACGCCGCCATCATGCCGGCGATACCCGATCCCAGCACCAGGGTGTCAGTGAACAGGTGGGGCAAGCGGTGATACTCAAAATTGGAGAGATAACGACGACGACCGATTGAGATGCTCATAGAAATACTTCAGCGAGAGAAACGGCGAACGCACACGTCGGTTACCAGCATATCCACGCACACATCGTCTTCATCCGCCGGCACGGACTCAACCACTTGCTCCTCATAGGCAATCGCGCAGGCGACTGCGTGGAAATCCCGATGTCTGAGAAAGCCGTCATAGAAACCACGGCCGCGCCCGAGACGATTGCCGCGCGCATCGAAACCCAGCCCGGGTACCACGACCAGATCGATATCAGACACCGGCACCGGCAGACCCTCGACGGGTTCGCGAATCCCGAGCATGCCCGGCTGTACATCGGTCGTTAACGAGCGAATCTCGATGGGCAGCATGCGGCGCTGCTCCCATGAAACCCGCGGTGCCAGCACGCGCTTGGAATCGCTCCAGGCGCGCAACGCGATGGGCGTAGTGTCGATTTCCTGGGGCGTTGACAGGAAAATCATGATGACATCCGCCTGAAGATATTCCGGTTGCTCGCATAAGAGCCGACCGGCCGCCGCACTGCGCGCCTGGGCTTCGTCTTTCCCCATAGCGGCCAAGTGTTCTCGTAGTTGATTGCGAAGGATCTTCTTATTCACACGTCACTCGACCCGCTACCAGATGAATCATTCGGCGGTTGTTCTCCGCGCTGGCGAAGCCATTCAGCCAGACGAGCTTCCAGACCCCGATCCGTTGGATTGTAATACTTTCGACTGGCTCCAAGATAGTCCTGTGGCAAGTAACCTTCGGGAAAGTCATGTGGTGACCGATAATCCTGACCGTGACCCAGCCGGGCGGCACCGGCGTAACTGCCGTCGCGCAAGTAGGCCGGCACCGGCAGCACCGGCTTGTCGCGCACGTCCTGCCGGGCCGCGTGTATTCCAAGTGTAACCGCGTTGGACTTGGGTGCACAAGCGACATAGACCGCCGCCTGCGCTAGAGCGTATTCACACTCGGGCAGACCGACCAGGTTGGTGATCTGGGCGGCGGCGGCGGCAACTACTACCGCCTGGGGATCGGCATTACCGACATCCTCCGAGGCACAAATCGCAATGCGCCGGGCGATGAATCGGGGATCCTCACCCCCCTCCAACATGCGGGCCAGCCAGTACAGGGCCGCGTCTGGAGCACTGCCGCGCATGCTCTTGATCAAGGCCGAAGCCACGTCGTAATGGGTATCGCCGGTGGCGTCATATTGGGCCACTTTCTGCTGGAGCGATTCGGCGGCCACGGCGGTAGTGACTTTGGGATTTTTCGCGGTACCCTGTTGCGAAAGGACCGCTACCTCAAGCGTAGTCAGCGCCCGGCGGGCGTCGCCATCGGACCGCTGCGCGATTAGCTCCAGGGCTTCATCCGCGCAAGTAACCTTGATTTCACCCAGGCCGCGCTGGCGATCGGCCAGAGCCCGACGGAGCACGGCGACGAGCTGCCCGGTCGTCAGAGGCTCAAACTTAAAAATCTGGCTGCGCGAGATTAATGGGCTATTGACCGAGAAGAAGGGATTTTCCGTCGTGGCTCCGATCAGCATCAGCGTGCCTTCCTCGACATCCTTGAGCAGGACGTCCTGTTGGGCCCGGTTGAAGCGGTGGATCTCATCGAGGAACAGGAGCGTGCGCCCGCCATCGGCCGTGAGCCGCTGGTGCGCGGCATTGATAATAGCACGTACATCCTTGACGCCGGCCTCGGCGGCGTGCAGTTGCTCGAAGTCGGCCTGAGTACTCGCCGCGATGACCCGCGCCAAAGTTGTCTTGCCACAGCCGGGCGGGCCGTAGAAGATAGCACTGGTCAGACGGTCCGCATCGAGCAGTCGGCGGAGCAGCTTGCCCGAACCCAGGAAGTGCTCCTGGCCAACAAACTCCTCCAGCGTGCGCGGACGCATGCGTACGGGCAGCGGCTGGACGGCTCGTAAGGCGGCTTCGCGCTGTTCGGCAAACAGATCCATAGTGGGATTATAGAGCCCTTGACCGGAGATGGATAATATTCTGATGCGAGGTGGGGACGATGAGTGTGCCTTGTTTGCCAGTACCATGTTTTAGCCGGCGGCTGTTCAGCGGGCTGCTGTTGCTGCTCGTTATTTTCATTGGCTGCAAGGTGCCCTCCGCCCCCCTGCCCTCTAACACACACTGGACTCGCCATACGATTGATAGCCGCTTTCGCGGGGCCGATGGGGTCAAGCTGGGTGACGCCGATGGGGATGGTTTGATTGATCTGGTGGTGGGTTGGGAAGAGTCCGGCGTGGTGGTGGTGTATCTGAATCCTGGGCCGGGGGGCGTGACCGCGAACTGGCCCGCCGTGACCGTGGGGCAGGTTGAGGATGTCGAGGACGCCGTCTTTGTTGACCTGGATGCGGATGGGCTGCTCGATGTGGTCAGTTGTAGTGAGGGCGATACAAAGACAATGTACGTGCACTGGGCTCCGGGTGACGTGGCTCAGTATTCGAGCTCGGCGGCGTGGGTGACGGCTGAGTTGCCGGTGACGCGGAACGCGCGGCAATGGATGTTCTGCGAGCCGGCGCAGATCGACGGTGTCGGCGGTGTGGAGCTGGTCGCCGGTGCGAAAGGGGATAATGGGCAGGTCGGGTATCTATCCGCGCCGGTTGATCCGACCAATCTCGCAGGTTGGACGTGGCATGCTCTAGCTGATGCGGCGTGGATCATGTCAATAGAGCCACGGGATATCGACGGCGATGGCGATATCGACATTGTCTACACCGATCGCAAAGGTGCCGCGCGCGGCGTGTATTGGTTGGAGAATCCGGGCGGTGCTAATCCCCTGCCGGCGGCATGGCAATTGCACACGATCGGTGTGGGCGCTGCCGAGTTCATGTTCGCCGACGTGGCGGATTACGACGGCGACGGACAACTGGAAATAATCGCGGCGACGGATCGGCGGCAGGCGTTGCTTTACGAACCGTTGGCGATCATGATCTTGCCCTGGCAGCAGACCCCGATTTCATGGTCGGACAGCTATGGCACCGGCAAAAGCGTCCGTTTCGGCGATCTGGATCTGGACGGCATGGCCGAAATCGTATTCTCGTGTGAAAACGCCAACAGCCGCTACGGCGTCGG
>JBDRDH010000200.1:0-3244 GCA_043820985.1 Planctomycetota bacterium | reverse complement strand
CCCAGGCCGGCGATGCCCGAACAACAGGTATGCAGGGCCACGCAAACCGTCCAGCGCCAATAGATCAAGCCGGTTGAGGGATTGTTCACATAGACGTAAATGTACAACAGGTTTTCGATCGCGGCGAAGATGAAACCACTCGCCAGCGCGCAAATGATGATCTGAACCGGCGAGAGGAACAGGTAGGGTTTCTGTTCGACTATGAACAGGGCCGCCGCCATTTTCATCATCTCTTCCACCAGGGGGGCGAAAACCACCATGGTCACGATACTGAACAATGTTTGACCGGTGCCCCAGAGGGCACCAATCACCGCCCAGGGTCCAGCCAGCAATGCAACCAACAAAGTCACCGCCCACGAACGGCCCCATCCGGTTTCACTGCGACGCCGCTGGAGCCAGTTTCGATAGGTCAATTCCGGCAGGGCGTTTGTCTCCAGCAATTCAGTGGATAGCCCCGGTTCGTCCCAGACGCTGTGTTGCAGTTGTTGCTCGATCTTGGGGGGGCCAGGGGATGCGTGCCGCTGATTATCGTATACACGTTGCTCGGATTTGTCCGGCTGCAGCGGCAATCCGCGCAGGTGCGGCTCACCCTCGATGCGCGGATCTTTGGACGGCTCGGTCATGTCGCCTGTTCGCCAGCTATCGTGTACGCGGTTCCGGTAGCCATCATCCCGGCCAGGGCTACGCCCCTGCCGCTGGAGCTGCCGCCGATGTCAGCGGAATCGAGTCGCACGTTGCAGACCGCGTTGTAGCCCTGTTGCCGAGCGTGCTCCAACATTCGGAGCAGTGCTTCCCGGCGGGCACGCAGCATGAGACTCTGATAGGTTTTCAATTCGCCGCCCAGGATCTTACGAATTTTGGATAGAAATGATTTAAGATAGTCGGTAGCGATTATGGCTTCGCCCATTACCAGGGCTGGCGGGCGATCAGACAGGGTCTGGGGCGCATAGGCTCGAATATCGGTGACGAACATACTAGACAAGACCCGTTCACGGCGTGCTAGATTCCTCAGGTGAGCCTGCTCCCGCGCCCCGCCAACCAGCAGGCCGAGGAATAGCAGTAACAGCGGCAAGCCACATTGAAATAGCAGATTGACAATTTCCATGTCGATCTCCAAGACGCGGATCTACTGGAGCGGTTCGACGTTTACCGCCGTGCCATACGCATACAGCTCGGCGGCACCGGCCGTGACGGCACTGGTGCTGAAGCGGACGTTAACCACGGCATTGGCCCCCAATTGCTGGGCCTGTGCCATCATCCGCTCCAGGGCTTCACGCCGGGCTTCGGTGAGAAGTTCGGTATACCCGCGAAGTTCGCCACCGATGATGTTCTTGAAGCCGGCGGCGATATCGCGGCCGATATGCTTGGCCCGGACGGTGTTTCCCTGGACAATGCCCAGAGTTTGGACAATCCGTACTCCCGGAATGGTTTCAGTGTTTACAACAATCATGGAATCCCTCACGTAATATTCATGATTCACGATATTCCAGGACGTTATTATAACGAATTCAGGACACAAGGGCTTGAATTAGTACTGCTATAATGCTATATTCCCAATGGAAAGAGAGGACGTATGTTATCGCTGACGAAAAAGGCTGAATACGCCCTGGTGGCGGTTTGTCATCTGGCTCATTCCGGTTCGGAGGTCGTAAGCGCGCGGGAGATTGCCGAACTGCATGAAGTGCCGCTGCCATTGCTGATGAACGTGCTCAAACTGCTGAGCCAGGCGGGGCAGGTAGATTCGGTGCGCGGGGCGCGGGGGGGCTATCGGTTGGCGATTTCGCCGCACGAGATGAGCCTGTCGGCTGTGATTACGGCGGTGGAAGGCTCGGTGCACCTGGTGAAGTGTGCCGGCGAAGAACGACGAGCCCGTCCAGCCTGCAAACGTAGCAGCTTCTGCTCAATCAGTAAGCCGATTATTAAGATTCATAAGCGAATGATGACATTTTTGGAAGACGTCACGGTGGGGGACATCGCTTTTGATGATGCCTATCGCCAGGATCGCAAAAGCGCCAAGCTCAAAAGGGTGATAGCGGAATGAAACGCATCTACCTGGACAACAATGCCACGACCCCCATGGACCCACAGGTCCTTGACCGCATGTTGCCATATTTCTGTGATAAATTTGGTAACGCCGCCTCGCGCAGTCACAGTTTCGGCTGGGAAGCAGAGCAGGCGGTCAGTGCGGCCCGCGAGCAGGTGGCGCAGATTATCGCGGCGGACCCCAAGGAGATCATTTTTACCAGTGGTGCCACCGAGGGCAATAACATCGCCATCAAGGGTATTGCCGCGATGTACCGTGAGCGTGGTAAACACATCATTACCCAGGCGACGGAACACAAAGCCGTGTTGGATCCCTGCAAGTGGCTCGAACAACAGGGCTGGCGGGTAACTTACCTGTCGGTCGATCGCCAAGGCGTAATTGACCTGGACCAGTTGGCCGCGGCCATCCGGGATGACACTGTGCTGGTCTCGGTCATGCACGGCAACAACGAGATCGGCACTCTTCAGCCGATCGGGGAAATTGGGGCGCTCTGCAAACAACGGGGCGTGCTGTTCCATACCGATAGCTGCCAGACTTTCGGCAAGCTGCCGATCGATGTCGAGCGGATGGGTATCGATTTGTTGACGTGCAGCGCTCACAAGATTCACGGACCGAAAGGCGTGGGGGCAATGTACGTGCGGCGTAAGCGACCACGGGTGCGCTGCGAGGCCGTGTTGCACGGCGGCGGTCACGAGCGGAACATGCGCTCCGGCACCCTGAATGTACCGGGTATCGTGGGATTGGGCGCGGCGGCGGAGTTGTGTCAGCAGCATATGGATAGCGAGCCGGCCCGCCTGATTGCCCTGCGCGAACGCCTGAAAGATGGCATCATGGCGCAACTCGACGAAGTGCACTACAACGGCCACCCCACCGAGCGTACGCCCAGCAACGTGAATCTCTCATTCGCCTACGTCGAGGGCGAAAGCCTGATGATGGGCATGGAGGATATCGCGGTCTCGAGTGGCTCGGCCTGTACCAGCGCTTCACTCGAACCGAGCTATGTACTCAAAGCGTTGGGCGTGGGTGACAGTCAGGCACACAGCAGTATCCGGTTCTCGGTCGGCCGGTTTAATACCGAAGAGGAGATTGACTATACCATCGCACAGGTCGTCATAACTGTCCATAAATTGCGCGAGATGAGCCCACTATACGAGATGGCCAGGGAAGGCATCGATCCGGATAAGGTCAACTGGGTGACGC
>JBDRDH010000199.1:0-9891 GCA_043820985.1 Planctomycetota bacterium | reverse complement strand
CGATGATCCATGTCCCCATCAGCAATCCGGCCAAAGTCGCCGGCTCTGGTATGGCTTCAACTGTAAAGGCAAACTGGTAGCCATCCAGACCGTTCTCCGCGTAGAAGGTTGGTACTTCGACGGTCAATGTCCTGTCCAGCGCCAGCTCCCACGTCTTCCCGACTTCCGGAGCGTCCTCGACACCCTCCGGCACGTACGTCAACTCCAGCACGTAGCGCCAATTCGCGGGCGGCAGAAAGTTCACATCCGCCATCATCGACAGGTACATCTTATCCCCCTCGTAGTACTGCTCGGCGTCCGCCCACAGGTGGATTGGCGCCCAGGTCTTCGTTTCGCCGGGGGACATCGGCGCGCGATAGTCGATGCGGTAGAAATCGGTCGGCCCGGTCCACTCCGGGGGATCATACGCGTGATACACCGCCGCGTAGCCCGGTGCCGTGATATGGTCGGTTACGTCCCAGTTCTTGTCCCAGTCGTCAGTAGCGCCTGACCAGGCAGCCAGCACGTGCGACTGTCACCCGCAATCCTCCCCAAAGGCAAAGTAAAAACGAAAATCTTCTTCGGCCCGCGCGGCATTGGCCGCAAACAGCAGGATTAACACCAAGGCTGGACTCCACGCAGACCGCATCCCGCGCCTCCTGAGCATCAGACACACACTGCCCCGGACAACTCCTTGATGAATTTTAGACGGCCCGTGTGATTTGGCCATTCATTTTTCGCTCTCTTCACCATTGTTCTGTTCTGGCTCTGATACCATACGTCTGATAACCTGCCGGGAGAGTGTACTACCCTGGTTGTGGTCCTTTCGCCAATCGCTACTTAGGGTATGATCAACGCCGTGCTTTAGGAGTACTCCGCGCCATGCCAAACAGAGATCACAACAGGAGGATCGCCTTCACCCTGATCGAGCTGCTGGTGGTAGTGGCGATCATCGCCTTGTTGATCTCGATACTGATGCCTGCCTTGGGGCAGGCGCGGGCCTCGGGCAAGCTAGCCGTATGCGCCAGCAACCTGCGCCAATTGGGTACCGGCATCCATGCCTACGCCATCGAATATGCCGGCTTCATCCCCCGCGGCCCCGAACCTGAACCTGACAACCCCTACGATTTCACCGCTAACACCGTTGCCACAAACCAGTTATGGATCGGCGTCGAGGGCATGGGACCTCCACCTGCGCACCCCCGTGAATATCAGGGCCTGGGCTGCCTGCTGACCACTACCTGTCCCGATCCGAAAGTCTATTACTGCCCGGCGGATGATATCGCGGACCGCACCCATGAGCTGCCCAAGATCGGCACGGATCAGGATGCCTACTCTTCCTACCTGTACCGTCAGCTTGACCACCTGTCGCCGGATTACAGTCGCGGATTGTTGGACGAGCTGGGGACGAATGAATTCGATGACCAGGTCATCCGCGTTGAGGCCCTGGCTCTGGACATGAACAGTCTCGGACCGGGCACATACTATCACAGCAATCACAACGCCAAGACTGCCAATATTCTCTACCGTGATGCCTCTGTACGCCGCTATCAAAACCGTGACAATTGTCTCGCGATTCCGCCGGAGATTTTTGCCAATCCACTTGATGTGTTTACGGCCATTGACCAATTACTGAGTAACGCCGATTTCGCCTACCACCACGGTCACCCCGCCGACGGCCCGCGTCTACCGGACTGGCCGTGAGCCCGGGCATTTGAGTCCATCCATGCCCCGACTAACCGCATTGTTTGCATCCTGGATCTGTCTGGCGTGTACCTGGTTGACCAGTCAGTACGGCACGCCAAACAGCGTCGCACAGTGCGTTGATCCCAACTGGAGCTGGCAACCGGCCAGCTACATCGAGTGGGCCGCGTTAGTCGACGTGGCGGAGGTTCCCACTCTGCTGGTGGCCACCGCTTCCGGCCAACTGTATTTCATCACGGCACGTACAGGTCAGCCCTTGATTCCCACGCCAATCGCGGCCCGACCGGGCGTACGCCTGGCTCCATCCTTGCCCGGATCAGATCCACGCATGGTCTACTGCTATGACCGTTTCGCCGTCTACGCTATCGAGTTATCAACTCAACCAGTACTCCGCTGGCAAGCCGGAACCTGGCGGCGCGGCCTGGGGATCGGTTCGGACCTCCCCACGGAATCCGCCCCGACATTCCAGGGTGATCCGGAAAATCTGACACGCATCGTCGTGGCACATGCCACTCCGGCCGGCGTCCTGACCATCCGCAACGATGGCCTGGGAGGCTTACTCGCCCGCAACAACGGCCAACTACTCTGGAGCCTGCGGTTACCGCCACTGTCTATGGTGCGCCTGCATATCCACGACGACACCGCTGCCCTGATCTGGAAGGAGGGCCAGCGCGTGATGGCAGCGCTCTTCAACCTGGCGACCGGCCAGCGACGTTCCCTGAAACTCCCAGTGGATATGTCCTGGCCGATCTGGAGTACGCTGATCGAGCCCGGCCTGGTGACCGTGCATCCAAACCGCGTAACACTGTCCCACCCAAAGCAACCGACACGCATCTGGCGCGTTAATCCGCCCGCGACCATCATGAACACCGCCATCGCACTACACACCGCTCCAAGGCACCAGCGGCACACCCTCCTGGTCGGCACCAGCGACGGCGGTCTTCAAGCTCTCGAATTACCAGCCTGCCAGCCGCGCTGGTCCCTGGCGCCTGCCCGGCAGCAAACCAGGTATTGGACTGAGATTAACACCCACGGCGACATTGTGCTCACGCGCACTGCCGACAGTGTCAGCCTGCACGCACTCGCGACCGGCCAGTCTCTCTTTTCGTTTGAGGTGGCTCCCGCCACTCGTCTGTTACACGCCGAACTGATTTCGCCGCAAGTGTGGATACTGACCGATTCGGAATTAACCGGTGCAATCATCACCGCCACCGCCTTGCCGCTGCCGGATGTTGACGATACCGCACGGGTAAATCGCCAGAAGCCACAGATGGCCCCCCGCGGCGTTTTCCGCACTGCATTTTTCGCCGGCGACAGCCTGTTAATTGTCACCGACGTGGGACTATGGTCGTATCAACTGGATTGAGAAACTCAGAACACTTGTATACGGCCTATGTTTGGCGTAGGCTTTCCATGAAAATTTTGAACCTGTGAAATCGCCATTCCGTCACCATGCTGGCTATCCTGTATCCGAGGTAACATGACTATCAACATCGAAGACCACGACGGTATCAAGCTGCTGCAAATGGCCGGGGAGTTGACCGGTGACGAGAACACCACGCTGGTTGACCTGGTTACCGACCTGCTCACAAATCGTAATGCCCGCATCGCACTCGATCTCAGCCAGGTGCAATACATGAACTCGGCCGGCCTTAGTGATCTGGTGCGGGTCGTGGCCCAGGCCAACATCCAGGAAGCGCGTGTCGTCCTGGCCAATCCGTCGGCCTACATCGCCGGTGTGCTGGAGATGACCAAGCTCGATAGCTTCTTCGAGGTCCACCCCACAACCGCCGACGCGATTAAGATGCTCGGAGAGAAAACTCCGCCGCCCGCTAACTAAAAACCCCGCGCCCACTGTGGGACCGGTCACTGTGGCACCGGTCACTGTGGGACCGGTTTGTAACCGGTCAAAGATTCGTAGCGGCCGACCTCCGTGTCGGCCGACGTACCGACCAATTAATCTAATCCACACCGCGCCCCAGCACAAAACCCGTCAGCGCCGTCAATTGCAGCACCGCCGCGAAAGCCAGCTTGATTAGCAACTGGCTGTTGTCCTCGCCAAACACCCAATCCGACAGCGCCCACAGCACCAATCCCAGCACCAAGGCTTGCAGGATTGAAGCCACTAACCGCGCCGGCGAGTATTCCCGATGCCGCACTTCGCCGGCCAGGGAATTCAGCACCCCACGCATGCCCCCCAGCAGTCCTTCGATGCGTTGCAAGGATGCCAGAATTGCATCCTCCATCGCCTCTTCCGGCCGGCTTTCCTCGGGCGCGGACTGTCGTGCCGGCGTCTCACGCTGCTGCTCGATCAATAACTGCTTACTGGAATCCTGATCGTCCATGGCCCGCCCTCAGCTCTCGAATTCCTCGACCAGCGCTTGCCGCAACAACGGTAACAGAATTTCGTGATGGCCGATCACCATGTGGCCACAACCGGGCGCCACCGGCCGTGAAACGACATTCTGAGTCGGCCGATAGTGACGTAACATATCGAAGTTCGCGGTATGCATCCCCTCCAAATCGTGTCCCAGATTGCGCGCTACCGCCACCGCCTTCAGGAACACTTCCGGCATCACCACCGCCGAGCCCACATTCAGCCAGACACCCCCCGCCTGCCCGGGGCCACTGGCACCCAGATCCGCCACTACCGCGCACAGTGTGCGAAAATCAGCCATGCTGGCGGCCCCGATGGCCGCCCCATCAGCCTGCGGGTGCATATGCACGGTGTCCGTTCCCAGGGCCACATGCACCGTGGCCGGAAGCCCCACCCGCGCCGCCGTCGCGAACAGACTGAACTGCCGGTAGGGCACATCTTCAGTATTCAACAACTGCCCCAAGCCAGCGCCCAAACCGCTTCCGGCGGCGCCCAACGCGGCCGCGGCGTTCATCCGCTCACACGTCTCATACACCATGCCAAAGCTGCCATCGCGGATGGTGTCACCCACTTCTTCACTGGTAGCCCCGGTCTCGGCTAACTCCAGGTCATGGATGGCTCCCGAGCCATTAGTAGCGATGGCGGTAATAATCCCGCGCTCGATCAGATCGATCACCAGTGGCGAGCAACCGGTTTTGACCACATGACCGCCAAAAGCGAAGACGACCGGACGTCCACAACGGCGCGCCGCTACTATGGCCCGCACGCTCCGACGTAATTCCTCGGCCCCCAGGAAACCCGGCAGTGAGGCAAACCATTCACGGAAGGTGCTCCCTGGGGCTACAGCCTTGCCAAGCGAATCGACAGCCACCTTGTGGGCGCGCTCCGTCCGCGACTTCATGCGCAGCCGCGCCCAATCCAGCCGCCCAAGATCGGATTTGGATCCACCTGCCATGTTCACTCAGACTCCTCGAACAATCCTTGCAGGGCGCGGTCAAATCCGCCCCGCGCGTCAGCCAGCACCATTCGCGTATCCAGACGTAATAACTCCACGTCACCCGTTTCCGCCGAGGATGTAGACCACAAGGTGCTCAGTTTGACCCAATCCTTGCGAGTTGTCACCACCCACTCAACGTTCTGTCGCCGCGCCGCCTGCTTTATTTTCTCCACGTCAGCGTCGGAGTAGCGGTGATGATCCGCGAAAATCAACGCATCAACCGCAATCCCGTTCAGTCGTTCGACCAGATCCAGGAACGATTGCGGATTACCAATCCCGCATACCGGCAGTATCCGCCGATCGGCCAATTCCTTCACATCGCGTTCAGCACCAGCCATATCCAGAAGATGCTCACCCTCAACCGCGGTTTTGATGATGGTGGCCTGGGGCGCGTATCCTTGCAGAAGAGCCATTACATCCTGCACCATGTTCGGCTCGACTTGATTGCTGCGCGTCAGTAAGATCCAATGCGCCCGGCGTAGATTTGTCAGGGGCTCGCGCAAACCTCCCGCCGGCAGCAACCAACCCCCCGCCCACGGATTGAGCGCGTCTATCAGCACGATGTCCAGAGCGCGTCGCAATCGCCGGTGCTGAAAGCCATCATCCAGCACCAGACAATCGGCGGTATGTTGTGTCAGCGCGACCTCCGCTCCGCGCACGCGGTTGGAATCGACTACCACGGGTACGTCAGGTACCGTCAGTTCATACTCCAGAACTTCGTCCGCGGTCTGCCCGGCCACCGCCCCGTATCCGCGTGTCAGAATTGCCGGTTGTCGCCCCATGGCCCGCAACCGTCGCACAATCTCAATTGTTAATGGTGTTTTGCCAGTCCCGCCAACCGTAATATTCCCGACGCTGATCACCGGCACGCCGGCGCTTCGCGCTGCTGTTTTCACCTGCTGATAGTACAGGTTGCGCAGCTCCACCACGCCGGTGTAGGCCAGCGAAAACGGTACCAGCAGTCCACGCCAAAATACCGGGCGGGCGTGTGGCGCGCGCATCAGTTCGCCAGCTCCACCCACCGCCTCAGACATCCTTCAGAACACCGATCTCCCGTTGCCATTGAATCTCCAGCGGCACACCCCCGGTCAGCGGTGTCCGCGGCTCATAACCCAACAGCTTACGCGCCTGGGTAATATCAGCCACGTAGCGGGTCACCTCGCCCGACCGTGATGGCTCGTAACGCGCGTTCGGCTTTTTGCCCAAACCAAGTGAGATCAGATTAACCAGATCCAGCAACGTGGCGCCCTGCCCATAGGCCAGGTTGATTGTTTCGCGCCTCAGACGACCGGTCACCAGGGCATCGATCCCACTCAACACACCGCTGACACAGTCATCGATGTAGGTGAAGTCCAGCACCTTATCCCGCCCGTAAACGACGATCGGCTCCTCTTCGGCAATCCGCTTGATGAACAACGGTATCACCCGTTCCAGTCGGTCAATATCGCAGTCGTAGCGCCCGTAAACATTGCTGAACCGGAATACCAGACACGGCAACTGATAGCATTCGGCATAAGAGTAAATGAAAGCCTCGGCCGAAATCTTCGAGGCACTGTACGGGCTTTCGGCCACCACGAAATCCGCCTGATTTTCATCCGTGACGTGGCGGTGGATGTCGCCGTAAACCTCCCGCGAGCTGCCAAAGACCAACGGCGTTTTATGTCGCCGGCAGTACTCGAGCACATTGAAGGCTACCGTGACGTTCTCCATGGCCCGCGGCGGATTTTCCACCAGCTCGAAGACCTTGGCGTGAGCTGCCAGATGTAACACCACGTCGAAGTCACCTTCGACCCTGAGTTCTCCAGCCGGACCCGTGCAAAGATCACATATTTCAGTGGGAATCCGGTCCGTCCACGTATTAGGACGTTGATCCAGACCCTGAACTTCGTCACCGCGCTCCAATAGCGCCAAGCCAACATTCGTCCCGATTTGGCCACTGGATCCGGTAATAAGTACCCGCATGATATCTCCCAGAGTCACACTCTCCCGGTGTCGCGGATTGGTTGTACGTGAGCAGCCACGGCGCGTCAAACCTGTTGGAACCCATGGCCCGGCGGTCCCGGAATACCGACTCGCCACCACTCTATCACCACCCCTCGTGTTTCACTCACAACCGCGTTAACCAGACAGTTCAATCTAAGCGATAAGAAAGCTGGACATTGTGTGATTTAGATGGCTGTGTACCGCCAGGAATTCTTGCTCCCAGGGTAAACCGCGCCTGAACGATCCAGATTCATGACACCAGATGATACCCAACGAAGAAACCTGCGACAGGCCCCCGAGGCCCTCGACGCCGTTTTGGATAAACTCGATCTACGCTCCGAGCGTTACGGTCAAGTCGACGCCGAGCAGGTTGCGCGCCGCTATCCCCGCACCCGTTACCGGCTGCTTATTGATGCCGAAATACAACAGCCCAGTGATACCGTGCTCTACTATGCCGTCGCCACGCGCAATATCAGCCTGAGCGGTCTTGGTTTTCTGATCGGCCAGTTTGTCTATCCCGGCAGCAGTTGCCGGTTGCATCTCACCGGCTCAAACAACTATTCCCAGGCAGTCACCGGCCGGATCATGCGCTGTAGCTACGTGTGGGGCACCGGCTCCCTCCATGAGGTCGGCGTGCGTTTTGATGAAGCCATCGATCTCACCCGTTTCCAGGAATCCGGTGATGTTCAGAACCGCACCCGCATCCTGATCGTTGATAACGACGCCACCATGCGGAACCTCTATCGGGCCCGTCTCAAGGAGTATCAGGTTGACATCGATTTCGTCAACTCCAGTAGTGATGCAATTCAGGCCGTCAGAAAGTCCTGCCATGACCTGATTCTGATTGACTTGGATATGCCCGAAATCGATGGCGTCGTCATCACCAGGGAACTGCGCGATAAGGGTTTCCTGCAACCGATTATCGCCCTGGCCGTGGATGCTAACGAGCAGACTCAGAAAGAGCTAAGTGATGCTGGCTGCACCAGTTTTGTAACAAAGCCGATCACACGCGATTTCCTGGCCCAACTGATGAACGGCATTGTACCGGAACCCCTGATCAGTAAACTCGCCCGTGATCCGGATATGGTGGCCTCAATTGATAGTTTCGTTGGCAGTCTGCCGGAACACATTCAAAATCTCGAAACCGCTTTCGAGGCCGACGATTTGCAGACCCTGGAGCAGACGATCCGCCTGCTCAAGGGCCAGGGAGCCTCATTCGGCTTTGAGGCCATTTCCGCTACCGCGACCGAGTTGCAGAATCTCTTGCAGGCCAGGATTGAATTGAACACAATCCGCGATAACTTGAGTGAACTCGTCAAACTCTGCCGCGCCGCCCGCCCCGCCACGGACCAGGATAATCCACCAGCTACGTAATCCGCCGGCCGCCAGCCCTAATGTCGTCGTCACACCTGACTTTGCAGCCACTCCAAACCGTGATCCGCAATCTGCTGCAACACCTGTGGATATAGTTCGCGTTCAGCCTGCATTACTCGCCGCGCCAGCGTCTCGGCCGTGTCATCCGCCCGGATCGGCACGCGCGTCTGCTGGACTATCGGTCCATGATCGTATTGCCCATCCACTAGATGCACCGTACACCCGCTCTCGCGTTCACCCGCCGCCAGAACCGCCGCGTGTACCCGCGGCCCATACATCCCCTGGCCCCCGTACTTGGGTAAAAGTGCCGGGTGGATGTTCAGCGCGCGCCCCTGATATCTGGCCGGCAAATGCCAGTGACAAAGGAAGCCGCCCATGACCACCAGGTCAACCCCGGCGTGGTCGAGCGCGTCAGTCAGAGCGTCCGAGAATATGTGTTCATCGGTAAAATCCAGCTTGCGGATAATCTTGAGCGGCAATCCCGCCTCTTGTGCTACCTTTATCCCACTAACTTCCCGCCGGGAGCTGATCACCAGGGCGATCTCGACGCCGCGCAGCCGCCCGTCATCTATCCGTTCGGCCAGATTCGCCAGCGTAGTGCCCGAACCCGAAATCAACACGGCCAGCCGTAATGGTTTGGTTTTCGTTCCTGCCACGATCCTGACCCGCTTCCTGGCCCCCATCAGCCGTTATGCGATATCAGCCGCTCACCACTGGTACCGAGCCCATCAGCGGCTATACTTTGCGGCAAGATCGCCGCCCCCGCAATAAGACCAGCCCGCCACGCCGCGGGTAACGCCGGGGCGCTGGACTGCCGATCAGGTAAGGAACAAGGGCAACACCGGCATCCCGCATAAGAGGACTCGACAAGTGGCCGTCAAAAAAAAGAACCGGTACGAAATCCAGGCCAAGCTGAGCTTCATTCTGGCTATCGTTGGCGGAGTCTGCACGCTGGCCGGAGTGGCCCTGGTCCTCCAGAGATTCGACTTCGAGAACTTTCAGGTCAACTATAACCCCCGCACCCCGCGTATGATGGCCATCGGCGGAGCCTTGGGACTGGGTCTGCTAGCCAGCGGATTAGGATTCCTGCTGGGCCTGATCAGCGCCGGCCAGCGACTCAACAAACGCAACAAACTCTCCTGGACTGGTTTCTTCGTGAACGCTTCCGTAATCACCCTCGCCCTCTCGTGCGGCATCTTCTTCTACCTCACCCGCTTCGCGATGGAAGTCAAAGAGAAAACCGTCTTCACCGGCTAAAACGGATCTCAAACACACCCCCGGCCCCACAGGGAGGGCGAGGCTCCCGCCGAGCCCCGGCTCGCCAAGAGCTACCGGCTGGGTGGCACGGCCGTCTCGGCAATTCTGTCCGGCAAAAGCGGTGCGGTAGCATAAATCGGCAGATCTATTCTAGGGGCTTGGGGCGTGATTGCTACTACCGAAGCGGTGATGGCGAACCGGATCGGGGAGATCGGCGCAT
>JBDRDH010000198.1:0-8120 GCA_043820985.1 Planctomycetota bacterium | reverse complement strand
GTCCGGGTTCTTTGGGGGGTTCGCGCGGGGGCGGCGCCGGCTGCAACCCTGCCAACAACCGGCCGGCGACCCCCCGACGCTCCCCTGTCAAATAACGTGTGACAGTCCACTAGGCCTTGCCACGCCGGACTACCAGGTTGCCCGGCAGCCGCTGGATCAGCCCTTTCAGTTCCAGCGTGGTAAGCGTGGCGAGGACTTCGCCGGCGGGGAGGTCCGCGGCCCGGATCACGACGTCCTGGAGAACCGGCTCGAAGGAGGTGGCTTTGTAGACGCGTTGCTCCAGGGGCGAAAGCGAGGCGGGAGCGGAGCGCTCGGAGGCAGTTGACTGTTGCGTGGATGTTGTGGGGGTATCCGCGGCGTGGCTCATGCGCTCGCCGAGGTCACCCAGCTCATCGAGGATGTCATCCAGGTTGGTGACCAGCTTGGCGATCCCGTCGCGGATGAATGCGTTAGTGCCGATGGACGCCGGTTCCTGTATGCGGCCGGGCAGGGCAAAGACCTCGCGGTTGTAATCGTTGGCCAGGCGGGCGGTGATCAGGGCGCCGCTGCGCATGGGCGCTTCGATGACCAGCGTTCCCAGGGTGATACCGGCGATGATGCGGTTGCGATTGGGGAAGTTCTCACGGCGGACCGCGGCGCGCATCGGTAATTCACTGATCCAGGCACCCCGTTCGATAAGCTTCTCGGCCAGGGCGCGATTTTCAGGCGGGTAAATCTCGGTCAGACCATTGCCGAAGACGGCGATTGAGCGTCCGCCGGCGTCGACGGCGCCATGATGGGCAAAGGCGTCGATGCCGCGCGCCAGGCCGCTGACGACGGTAAAGCCCGCGCCGGCCAGGAGTTCGCCGAAACGGTGCGCCTGCTCACTGCCATAAATACTGCAACGCCGGGTGCCGACGATGGCGATGGCGATGGTGTCGGTGTCGCGGTACTCGCCTTTGATATACAGCACGATCGGAGCGTCGGGGATCTGCTGCAGTCCGGGGGGATATTCCGGATCGGCCCGGGAGATAATCCGCACGCCGTTTTCGTCCGCGGCGGCGATCTCATCTTCCACGGCCACGGCGACGTCGTCGCGAGCGTGGGTGAATTGATCGGCTCGAGCGCGGCTGATACCGTGAACCTGTTGCAGGTCGCCAGCCGTGGCCTGGGCGGCGGAGTGGGCATCACCGAAGCGCTGTATCAAGCGCGTGAAGATGATCGGCCCAACACCGTCGGTCAGGGCCCAGAGCAGGTGGCTGCGTCCGATGTCGGAGATGACGTTACTCAAGGTAGCAATTACTCCCCCGGCATAGTGTTCGGCAGCCGGGTCATCAAGTCCGCCTCGCAACGTTCGATGGACTCGATTGTCGCGGAAAGCTGTTGGCGTCCGGCGGGCGTGTCCATGAGAGCCGCGACTTCGGTTGCATCGGTTAACAATTCCAATTGCTTAATTATATCCGTGCACGCATCAGCCCAGGCACTGGCGGCGTGGCGCTGACGATCAGCGAGGCCGGGTGCGATGTCACGCAGCCAGGTCGTTAGACTCCGCCGGCGAGCGTGTAGTACCTTGGCCAGGCTAACGTAACATGTGGGCGTACAGTTATTCGCTGGCGATGTGTGCAGGGCCGCGCGCCAGGCGTTGTATGCGGGCGGGCCGCTGAGGATACCATTACCAAGTGGAAGCTGCCCGTACCAGAAGGTCATAGCGATACGCCGGGTGTGTTCAAAATGGGTAGTGGCTGTCTGCCGGTCCGGTGGTGGAGAGTGGATGTCTTCAACGGTGTAAACCTGTAAAGCGGGGCCGGTGAAGGGGATCAGTTCGGTGCCGCTGTCAGGATTGCCAATTAGACCGCGTTCGTCGTGATCCTTGATTATGCCCCAGGAGTGCTCCGCCGGAGCCGGCCAGCCCCGCCATACGAGCAGCTTCTGCCCGGACCTGACAGCCTCTTCCATCAATGGCAGGTAGCTGTCGCGATAGTGCCCGGCGAACTCGGCGGAATCCTCGAGCGCCGCGGCGGCGTGGGGGGGATGCATGGCCCGTAATCGCAAACCCAACAATCCGGCGGTATCCAACAGGGCGGCATCCTGGGCGTATTCGCACCAGCGGCCGACACAGCGGTCGGGGACGGCGATGACCGCCGCGCCTACGCCGAGTAGGCTGATGATTTCATCGTAGCTGTGCCCGTCTTTAATATCTTCAAGTAAAGCATGCAGACAAGCTGCCAGCGAAGCCGGTTCGGCAGTCGGCCGTGATGAGTTGACATGTAACACGATACAGCTCCCGATTTTCGCGGTCACAGCGTACCAAAGAGGGAGCGGGAGGTCGAGACGGGGGCACGGGCTTTGCATGATAGTCAATCTGGAAGCTGGCGTGCGGTGCGCATCGCAACGGGCAGCACATGCAAGTAGTACCGTGAGCGGAGCTTACGATGAAGACGCAAGTAGAATCCAAGAAAGCCTGGCGACAATATTGGCGCATGACATGCGCTTGTGGCGCGGCATTGGCGCTGTTGCTGGCCGTGAGCGGCTGCGACGACTCCATTCGCGAGACATTGCGACAAGGCGCGCTGGATGTTTTTGAGACCACCGTGGAGACGGCATACTCACAGCTTACAACTAATGCGACCACCGCGATCCAGGAATTCGACCTTGGCGGGGTTGCAACTGCTACTGGCGGAGGCGGGTAGGGATTCGAAGGGCGGCAACGCCTATAGCTCGTATTGGCTGCGTTGCTCGTCTTCCAGGATGTCGGCCAGACGCATGCGGACGTAATCGACGTCGATCGTGACCTCCTTGTTAGCAGCGTCCGAGGCGTTAAAGGCAATCTCGCCAATGACGCGCTCGACGATGGTATACAACCGGCGGGCGCCGATATTCTCGAGTTGCTCGTTGGCGCGGCTAGCCATCTGGGCCATCTCGACAATCGCTTCGGGGGTAAACGACAGCGTGACACCCTCGGTTTGCAGCAGCGCAATCTGCTGCTTGATCAGGGCGTTCCGCGGCTCGGTCAGGATACGGTGGTAATCCTCGGCGCTAAGATCTCCCAACTCGACCCGGTTGGCGAAACGGCCCTGTAACTCGGGCATCAGATCGCTCGGTCGTGACTGTGTAAACGCGCCCGCCGCGATGAACAGAACGTGGTGAGTGCGAACCAAGCCGTACCGCGTACTGACCGTGGCCCCTTCCACCAGCGGCAACAGATCGCGCTGTACGCCGGTGCGCGAGACTTCCGGCCCCGAGCCTTCGCCCAACATGCTGCCGCAGATCTTATCAATCTCGTCGAGGAAGACGACGCCGGTCTCTTCGCAGCGCTTGATGGCTGCCTGCTGCAAAGCGTCATGGTCGATCAGTCGATCAATTTCCTGTTGGGTCATGACCTCCAAGGCTTCGCCGACCGGCAACCGGCGGCGGCGGCTGCGTGGCGGCATCATACGTTCCATCAGTTGCTCGAACTCCGGCCCCATCTGATCGAGTCCGGTGGTACTGAGCACGTGCGTTGGAACGGAGCGCTCCTCGAACTCGACCTCGACCATGCGTTCCTCGAGTCCCCCGGCCTGTAGCTGCATGCGTAACTTTTCACGGGTGCGCTGCCGGCGCTCGGCTTGATCGGCTTCAGTCGCATCGTAGTCGCTGGGGCCGGGCAGTAATTGATCGAGAACACGATTCTCAGCCTGTCGCGTGGCTCGTTCACCGATCCGTTCGGCGGCTTGTTGTCGTTCGAGCACCAAGGCGCGCTCGACCAGATCGCGTACGATGCCATCGACATCCCGGCCGACGTAACCGACTTCGGTAAACTTGGTGGCCTCGACCTTGACGAAGGGAGCTTTCATGAGCTGTGCCAATCGGCGGGCAATCTCGGTTTTGCCCACGCCGGTCGGCCCGATCATCAGAATATTCTTGGGATACACGTCTTCGCGGATGTCGCGCGATAACTGTAAACGTCGCCAGCGGTTACGAATAGCTACCGCCACGGCGCGCTTGGCGTCATCCTGGCCGATGATGTAACGGTCAAGAGCTTCCACAATTTGTCGCGGTGTCAGGTCGTGCATGAGCACCTTCAGGGGCTTATCGTGTTTGAGTGCTGTCAGTCTTTCACAAAGATATCCGCAATTGGGTATCATATCAGCCGACCGGCCGAGATCGCAATCCATGCCATTGAAGGGGTATGGCGATTGGGTAGAGTTGGTCGTGACTGGTGCCGAGAATTATCGCCATCGAGAGTGTAATTCCCAGGGTGAATTAGTTGTGCCGATATAAGAACTGGTAAAAACTGGTCCAACCAGGAGCGAATGGGCCTTGCGGGTCGCCTAGAATCATATGAGTAATAACATGGAAGGTGGATACCACCAATGACGCAAGAGGATATCCGTAGCAAGTTTCCGATCACGGCGAACTGGAATTTCCAGAATCATGCCGCCATCGCGCCATTGTCTCTACCGGCGGCGGAAGCGTTGGCGGGTTACGCGCATGAATTGGCTGAGTCCGCATATCTACAGGGGACATATTATCGGGCGGCCGAGCGTATTCGCCAAGCTGCTGGCCGCTTGATGAATGCCGCCGCTGACGAAATCACCTTCATCAAGAATACTTCCGAGGGCATTAACTACGTGGCCAATGGCGTGCAGTGGGTCACGGGTGACAATGTGGTCTCATCGACCATGGAATTTGCCGCTAATGTTTATCCGTGGATGAACCTTGAATCGCGGGGCGTGAAGCTGATTCGCGTCAAGGAGGAAGATGGCCGCATCCCGTTCGACCGCTTGGCGGCCGAAATCAATAATCGTACGCGCCTGGTGGCGATCTCGGCGGTGCAGTGGTCCAACGGTTTCCGGGTTGACCTGACGCGGCTGGGGGAGCTGTGCAAGGAAAAAGGTGTCCTGTTCTTCGTGGATGCCATCCAGGCGCTCGGAGTTCATCCCCTGGACGTGCGAGCGATGAACATAGATTTCCTGGCGGCAGATGGGCACAAATGGCTGTGTGGTCCGGAAGGCGCTGGCATTTTCTACTGCAAGCGCGAGCTGATCGGCCATATTCACCCGATGGCCATTGGATACCTGGGCATGAAGCACGGTATTGATAGCCAGGAGATAAAAATCGATTTGCACGATGATGCTCGGCGGTTTGACAGTGGCGTCTATAACCTGGCAGGGATCTGTGCCCTGGGGGCTTCGATCAACCTGTTGTTGGAATATGGGATCGAGAATGTCCAGGTGCGGGTCAAGGAACTGACCGATCGGCTGGTGGAGGGTTTGCGAAGTAAAGGCTGGTGCGTGCGCAGCCCACGTACCGCCAGTGAATGGAGCGGGATAGTCCTGTTTTCCTCGAATAAGCACGATATGCTGGCATTGCGCAAGCACTTGCGCAATGAGTTCAAGATCGTGCTGGCTTGCCGACTGGGATGCCTGCGGGCCAGTCCACACTTCTACAATTCGGCCGAGGAGATCGACCAACTGGCTGAGGCTCTGCCAGCCCACTGATTCTAGTGGCGATAATCCAAATCAAATAATGCTCATTTCATCTGTTCGTCGTGACTGCTTTGGACGCGGGGGAGTTGAAGTGTATAATTGAACAGCAGAGAGTACTTCAAGGAGAAGTGAGCGTTGGAATGAAGAAGATCGCCACGACAATTCGTTGTGTGCCGCGTTTTGGCTATGCCAATACCGAGGTGCGCACGGTTGATCTGGACGTAGCGCGCGACGCCGAGGAGACCGAGCTATATGAAGCGCTGCGCTATTGGTTCATGACCCATGGAATTGTCGATGCCGTTTATGACACGGACGTCGATGACAACGGCTATTTTGCGATCATCAACGACGAAGCTTACAGCCACAAGTGGGGCACGCCGCTGCTGTAATAAACTCATCTGGTGCGGGTCTGTATCTGTATCGAGGGGGATTATATCGTTGTAACTATGCGAGGTATGTATCGCCGCGTTCAAGGCGGCGCAGGTTTTCGTCGGGGCCCATGACAAGTAGTACATCACCCGGCTGGAAGATGTAATTCGCGCTGGGACTGGCATTGACGATATCCTCGCCAATGGAAGCCCGCTGCTTGATCAGCAGGATGGTGCTATGGTAACGGTTGCGGATATCGAGGCTGCCGACACTATGGCCGATGAAGGCCGGCGGTACGGGGATTTCCAGCATACTGGTATTGGCGATGGCGGGAATCGGCTCCGCCCGTACGCCGCGGCTGACGGTCGCGGCCATGTTGGAAGCCATGTCGCGTTTGAACAGTTCGGCGTTGTAGCGTTCGAGAACGTCTTCCGGCCACATAACGCCTACCAGGCGGCCGTGCTCAAGGACGGGGACCTCCCCGCGATACCGAGCCAGGCGTTTCATGACATCGGCCAGACTGTCGTCGGGGTTGACAGTCGGAAAATCGGTTTCCTGCATCATATCCTGGGCAATGATGAAGGCTTCGAAGGATGGTGCGTCGGCCATCAGTGCACGACTCTGGTCAGCGGTGATCACGCCCAGCAGTTTGTGATGGTCATCCACCACAAACAGCGAATTGCCACGATGTTCGATGAGTTCGGAGATAACCGTCAACAAACCAGCGCCGGCCCGGACGGTGACCGCTTGGGGCCGCATCTCGTCGCGCACCAGCAGATGCTTGAGGACACTGACGTCCTGCCCCTTATGGATATCCACACCGCGGCGCAACAGCTTGAGGGTATAGATCGAACCTGGCAGTAACTGCGACGCCAGCAGCGTGGCAATGATGCAGCAGACCATCAACGGCAGCATCAATTTATAGTCGCCGGTCAGCTCGAAGATGATCACGATGGCGGTAATCGGAGCGTGGGTTGTCGCTCCGACCACGGCGGCCATGCCCACAACGGCGTAGGCTCCCGGGGGGGCGGTCGAATCCGGCCAGATGCCGTGGATGACAGTTCCCACGGCACCCCCCGCCATGGCTCCGATGAAAAGCGAGGGCGCGAATATGCCGCCCGAGCCTCCGGAACCGATCGTAATCGATACCGCCACGATCTTGATCAGTACCAGGATCAGCAGCAGGTGCCAGGCCATTACGCCTGACAGGGCTTGCTCAATGGCTTCATATCCCACGCCGAAGATCTGCGGGAACCACAACGCGATGACACCGATGACAGCGCCCCCAACAATCGCCTTGGCCGGCGGCCAGACTTTTACCTTATCGAACAGGTCTTCTGTTATGTACAGAACACGTACGAAGGCGATGGCGGCTAAACCCGCCAGGATCCCCAAAAATGCGTAGGCGAAGAGTTCATTGGGGTGAACGACGGTGTACTTCTCGATGACGAAGGCTGGTACGTCGCCGAAGAAGTAGTGCCCGACTACCGTGGCGGCTACTGATGATATGACGATTGGGGAAAATTGCGCAACACCAAAGTCAGCCAGGATCACTTCGGCGGCAAAAAGAGCCCCCGCCACGGGAGCGTTGAAGGTGGCGGCGATTCCAGCCGCCGCGCCACAACCGACCAGTGTTCTTAAGCGGCGTTCATCCACCTTCAGCCACTGGCCGATACTGGAACCGAAAGCAGATCCGATCTGGACGATCGGGCCTTCGCGACCGACCGAACCGCCCGAGGAAATGCTGATGGCGGAAGCGAACATTTTGGCCAATACCACACGCGGGCGAATGCGGCCGTTCTTGAGAGCCACGGCTTCCATGACCTCGGGTACGCCGTGGCCTTTCGCTTCGCGCGCGAAGTAATAGACGATCAAGGCACATAGCAGGCCACCGATCGCCGGCACACAGATCTTCCATGCGGCGGGCAGGTTATTTATCTGGCTCAGGGTGTAGTTCTTATCCTGCCATGAGATCCAGTTGCCCAATTCAATCAGCCGACGAAAACCGACCGCCGCAAGACCGCCCCCCAGGCCGATCAGCAACGCCACCAACACCATGTAGACGTGCTCGACCTGACGCAGATTGGCGTGCGCTCGCCTTACCAGTTGGATTGGCTTTCTAATCATAAACCAGCGTTTATACCACGAGCCGTGGTTTTCGTCTCTAGTGTAGTTTCTTATAATTACTGCAACTTATATCCTGCTTGTCGGTACCATTCTTTGGAAGGAGGATGGTACCGATGCGAGTGGCTCCAAAGGTGACGTTGACCGACGAACAACGGGCGACGCTGCGGCGTTGGTCGC
>JBDRDH010000197.1:0-33695 GCA_043820985.1 Planctomycetota bacterium | reverse complement strand
ACCGGCCAGGCGTTGGGATGGGTTTCCGACGCCTGTTTTTTATACATACACACTCTCATGCCCGCGCTTTCAGCTTGGGCATGGCACCCCGATCAGAGCCCCGAACACTTAATCAGAGCCCCGAGCGCCAGCGAGTGGGTTCCTGATCCAAGCTCCAACATGCCCGCGCTTTCAGCTTGGGCACCCGGCTTATGGAGTGGACTCTGTCCGTTGGTATTCCAGATTGATCTATAACTTCGTAAAGTGCCCATATATTGCTAAACATGCAACTCTGACAAGTACTATCAGAACTCGTAAATGTGAGGTAAGTGGTTCCCTTTTCCTTGGCTTCTGAAAGTATCCTTCGGAGTTGGTTCAAGTACCGTAATCGGTTACGACTGGGCGATTAATCACCGGTCGCTTGACAATGAGATAATCATATGTTAAGTTAATTGTTGGTAAGGGGTCACATTGTGATTCATAAGACTCTCGTCTCGTCTCGTCTCGTCTCGTTGCTTTCTTTCTCTATCTGTGCGCTTGTAAGCTTCGGCTTGGTATACCGGGCTATTGGAGCACGTGAGAAGGCTCCAAATGATGATGGGGGTACATTCAGCGCGCCTTATAGGGCCTTATGTGCCCCCAATGCCATTCATTTTCTGCTTACATGGTATGGCGAAGACGTGCGGATTGAGGAGTGTGTGGCGGGCACTCGCTGTACGGCTTCTGGAAGCAAGCTCCAGGACTGCCTATCGTTCCTGTCGTCACGAGGTTACGAGACGACCATAATTCGGTTCCGATCCGTCAATGAGTTGCACCCCAGCGAATCGCCGTACCTGTTCGTGAAGGACGTGTCAATCGGTGCGTCCCTTCATACGATAATCCTCTTGGTCGATGAGCAAGATAGCGATTGCAGCCGACGGTTCGTGGTTGTAGATCCGCCCTTGCATACGCGCGTTGTCAGTGCCGCGGAACTCGATGCATCGTCGGCTGGACTTGTGGTAAGAGTGGGAGCACCTGGTTGAGCCGAGCGTTCAGATAAAGGGGCAAGCTGATGGACAGCAGATATCGCACGGCGCAAGTGTTAGTAGGCATGATCCTGGGGACTGCTTTCGGGGGTTTGCTGGCTAGTACCCTCGGACCCTCGGTGGACTTCGAGGACCGCACCACGGTCCCAGAGCAGTTGCTGTACGGCAATTTACTTCTGGGTGGATCCGAGTCACACGACGATATGAAATGCGTTGAACCGGAACCAGACTGTCCTGAAATTCGCTGCAGGATATCGAAGACGGGGCTAAACCAATGCGAGGATTTCGACGACTACTGGTTTTCGGAGGACAACCGGTGTACCCCGGCGCTTAGATACACGTGTGTCTTGTCAGACTACCGGGATTGCTACGACCATACGGTGTGAACCAAGAATCCCATCTTCCCATGCAACTACGCACAGCGGTGTAGCCCGACACACAACAACTGCACCACCACAACCGTTAAAGCCTGGGATGACTGCGACACATATGCTCCAACTGGAGACTAGATTAGAAGGAACTCCCATAGACTTCGGCGCGGTTACGCTAGCGCTGGGTTGTTGGTTTCGTAGAGGAGAAGAGAATGTCAAGAAACATCATCTCACTCTGCTTGAGTATCCAGGCTACCGTGGTGGCCTGCGCTGTTCACGCCGAGACCCCCGCGGCCGCTAAGCAGGATGCGCTGACGCTGACGAAAGTACTCACGGATGGTTTGCGCCAAACCCGCCACGAGTTGGTCCGAGGATCGATTTACTGGACGCGATCAACGACCGAGAATGGATTCACCGCTGGCCGCAACATCAGTCACAGTGGACACTACGAGTTGATTTTCGACGGTGATCGAGTGTCCGTGACCACACGGGAAGACAGGGTCACCATGGACGAACAAGGACGCCCCATGGTTGAGTCGGGCAGGCAACTGGTCGAGCGCTGGGACGGGCGACTATTCTATGGCGCGCTGGGCGATGGTAGAGACGTCAGAGAGCTGGCCATCATGAGAAATCCGCGCTTTCGGTTGTATCACAACTTCCTGTCGCTTGTCTTTCGCTCTCCGATCGGTAGTTCGACCGAGATATCAGAGGAGTTACTGGTTCCCAGCCCACCTGACGGCGTATCGCTCCATGTCCGCTTGGCACGTGCGCACGGCCAGCAAACCATTCACGTATGTTATGAGAAGGGTGCTGATCGCACGGAAACCTGGTACTCGATCGAGCGGGGTTTTCATCGCATTGCCGAGGAATGGTACCAGGACGGAGCCCTTTCGTTCCAGTACCGCGCGTTGGTTGAGCATGTTAGCGGCGTGTGGTTTCCAGTGCACATCGAGATGGTCAGCTTGGATGGAGCTGGAAAGGCGACGCTGCGCAACGAGTTTCACGTGGACCTGAACCAAACACAGTTCAATTTCGAAGGCTCTGTTGCGGATGACGCGTTTCGACTCGACGCCGACTCTGGGACAGAGGTTTCAGATTACCGCTTCGGGGAACGCTTGAATTATGTTGTGGGGCGCGATGTTGGAACGGCTGCGCAAGTTCGTGCGCTGGTGGACGAAGCCCGGACACTACTCCGTGAGCCAAACAAGCAGGAGCCCTGAGAACTCGCCACACAACGGTGTCGTCTCCAACGAGCCCCTGGTTCTGTCTGTGGCTCGCGTCAATGATTCTCGCGTGTCGACCATAAGGCGCCGTGGACTTCGCGGGCTCTTGACAATGAGCGGTGGAGTAATTGTTGCGCTGTCCCTACTGCCTTTGCTAACCTACTCAAATCAGCGCCCACTCCTTGAGGTCCTCGATGGCCCCTCCAAGGACCTGGGTTATGTCTACCGTCCAACCCTGGATCCGATCGATCTCGAGTTTTATATACGGAACAACGGACGCGCTCCCTGCGACTTGTCCGTCGGAGCGAACGCATGCTCATGCTCGCACGTGGTTGTTGATCCGACTCGAATCGCGCCCGGCGTCTCGACGCGCGTCTTGGTGCGATGGGATATCCCGAACTTGGTTGGGAGACGCAACTTGGCCGTCCTGGTAGAGGGAAGCACACAGCAGCAAGTGACGCGGGTTGTCCTACGCGCTGTTGTAGAAGTACGGGACGTGATAGAGATTACCCCACGAATAATCAGTTTCGGACAAGTCGTACGTGGAATGACTGCGGAGCTACCGCTCCAATGCCGCGACCTTCCAGCCGACACTCCACTCGAGCCCGTCACCCTTATGGCTGACCATCCCTCCCTCAGAATAATCCGTGCGGGGCGCCAGGGTAGCACAACCACATATACGATCGCGCTTTCCAACGATGGTTCTAGCATCGGTCCTTTTAGAGGAACGGTCTTCATACAAACGGGGGACCAGCGTCAGCCTGTTATCGATGTTCCGGTAACGGCGCAGTTCGTCGGCACCGTGGCCGCGCAACCAAGGACACTCACGTTCACCGCTGTCGCCTCCGGTATGCCCGAGCGGCGAGAGGTTACACTGGTTAGCCTTGTCGGCAAGCCGTGGCATGTTCTCGAAGTAAGAACATCAGCACCGTGGCTCAAGGCCGAACTGGCTTCGACCACTGGCTCGGTCAGTTCGCCGAGCCATGTGTTCGTGGTAACGGTCGACCACAGTCGGATTGCCTCCACGTCCGCGCTTGGCCGAGTCTCCATTCGGGCGTCGACGGAGCCTGACAATTTCGTGCTCGTGCACGTTCTAGCCCTTCCCCGGCAGTAGACCGAACGTCCACGACACGCGCCGGGAATTGCGCAAGCCCCTACTCCCTAAGGAACACAGGCTGTCGTGGGGATGTGGCTATAGGAGGGAGAAAAGGGGAGAAGTGTGCTCAGTAGAAAACCTCGGCATACGCGGAAAATCAGGATGTTGTGGGCGATGGTCTTCAGGTGTATGGAGCGGTTAGGAGTGTGACGACGCGCTGTCGCTTGATGTAGGCCGACATCTGGTAGCGAGCGTCTTGCGAACGCCACGGTTTGGAAAAGGAAGGGAACCAGGCGAATTGATACAGGACATGCTTGACCGGGTGGCCTATAATTTTAACGCCGGTGACGGACCCTACCCCCCGCGACCGGCCAGGCGTTGGGATGGGTTTCCGACGCCTGTTTTTATGCATACACACTTTCATGCCCGCGCTTTCAGCTTGGGCATGGCACCCTGATCCGAGCCCCGAGCGCGAGCGAGTGGGTTCCTGATCCGAGCCCCGAGCGCCAGCGAGTGGGTTCCTGTTCCAAGCTCCAACATGCCCGCGCTTTCAGCTTGGGCACCCGGCGCGTTTTAATATCGCCTTGGCGTCCTTGGCGATCTTGGCGCCTTGGCGGTGATCGCGGTCCTTGCTGATCTCAGGAAAAGTACAGCACCGCGTGGTGGACGAGGTAAAACGCGATGGCGATCGCCACCATGCCGATCACGATGTATACGAACGTCAGCAGCGTGGCTTTGGGCATCTCGTGAACGTGACGTACGCGCGTGGCGCGGTAGACCATGGCGACACACAACACCAGCGGCAGCACCATCCACAGCCGCGCCCCGGCCGGCAGCTTCACCGGGTGCACGAAGGGGATCCAGGCCAGCAGCAGGTTGCACAGCACGCTCATTTACCATCCCCCGCCAGTTCCTGATCCTCGCGCCGCAGCGCGCGGTAAAAAGTCGGCAATCCCCCGGTCTGTGCGCGCATCAGTGCATCCAGAATTGCCAGAATGTTCAACAGGCCGGCGGTCGCCAGGTAGATCTGGGCCACGTCGGACTCCGGGTAGAAACTCATGTATTTCAAATAGTGCTGGCGGTCCTCATCGGCGACCGTGTTAAGATATTTCGGATCGGCCAGCAGACGTGGATCGAGATCGCCGACTTGCTGGTTGACCACAAAACCAAGCGTGGTATACCCACCCGCCCCCATTTCGGCCAGGAAGAGCCACTTGTTGCTCCACGGATTAACGCAGTTTTTGACTCCACCGACGGCCAGCCCAAGTGCGTAGGGGATGCTGATACCCAGGAAAAAGACAATTCCCAGCCCGCGATGGCCTAGTATGAAATGTCCGGCACCCGGCAGCAACCAGGTCAATAATCCGGCGCCGATCATTTTACCTGTCGCATCCTGGGCAGATTTCATCCAGCTTTTCTGTCCTGTGATTACTGGTAAGGGCAACCGCCGTCCGGCTGGCAGCACTGGCCGCAAGGACCGGTTGACGGCGGGGGCTTGGCGGCCGCCCGCGGCGTCGCGATTACACTCAATTTGCGTTCAACTTGCTGCTCCCCGCAGGCCGGGCAGCATACACCCCGCTCCTCACTCTGGGAGCGGATGAGTTGCTCGAACTGCTCGCCGCAGGTTTTACAGTTATATTCGTAAATTGGCACGGTCATACACCTCAACTCGCACAGTCGAGGCAGTATAGAGACCTGGTCGCTTACTGTCTAATACTGGCCGAATAGTGCAGAATACGACTTAGTGAACACAACTGGCCCACCAACTCCGCCGTCCGATGATAACGCCGCCCGCGATCTCGCGCCGGCGGATGCGGTCTATCAGTTTATCTGTCAGCTCATCGAACGCTATCGAGAGTGTTCGGATTTGTCCGAGCCGCCGGCGGCGTTGGAGCTGGCTGAAGCAGCGTTGCGTCTGGCAGATAAGGAGCAGCAGTGTCGTCGACCTACGCAGCTTGTGGTTATCGGTCCGACTCAGGTGGGCAAGAGTACTATTGTTAATATGCTGCTAGGCCAAGCGCTGGCCGAGGTCAGCCCATTGGCTGGCTTTACCGTGCATCCACAAGCCTTCTGGCAAACGCGTGCCGATCAGCCCCGGGAGTGGATTGAGCAGCTTTTCCCCGGTTGGCAGCGCGCCATTCCGTCAGAAATGGATCGTGCCGATCTACGGGTGTGGTCGCTGGTTGAAATTGAAACTCCAACCGGAACACTATCCGAGCCAGCGAATGCACTGCCCGTAGTCGTGTGGGATACGCCCGATTTCGATTCACTCACGGCCAGCCAATATCGGCAAGCGGTGTTGGAGTCCGCGGCGCTCGCGGATGTCTACCTGCTGGTGCTCAGCAAGGAAAAATACGCCGACCTGTCCGTCTGGAACATGTTGCGGCTTCTGGAGCCGCTCGGCCGGCCGCTGGTGATCTGTTTGAATAAACAGATGCCGGACAGCGGAGACGTGGTTGAATCCTCACTGCGGCAACGCCTGGCCGAAGGTGGCCAGGCCTGGGGGCCGGTCCCAATTGTCACCATGCCATATTTCTCAGCCGCGGAGGAGCAACCGCGCAATGGTACCCGGCTGGTGACCGCCTTACGTGATGTGTTGGTGGGGGGGAGCCTGGATCGGCAACCTGGTTTGCAGGCCCTGGTCGCTCGGCACTGGTCGGACTGGACCGCGCCCGTGCGCGCCGAGCACGCCGCCATCGCGGAATGGAATCGCACGGTTGAGAGTGGTCTGGAGAAGTTCGTCGAACGCTATCGGCGCGGCTACCTGGAACATCAGGAGCGTTACGATGCGTTTCGGCGGGCCACGGTTGAATTACTGCATCTGCTGGAGATACCCAAGCTGGGAAGCTGGATCACGAAGGCGCGCCAGGCGGTGACCTGGCTGCCACGCCAACTTTGGACTGCCGGCCGCGAATGGCGACAGTCCATGTCGAAGGGGCAGGATCCGCTTCGCGATCTGGGCCCGGAGGCGGCGGTGCTGTTCGACGCCATCGAGACTTTACTGACCGGCTTGCAACGCGACGCGGCCCGGCACTGTGATCCGGCGGTACCCGGACAAGCAGTCTGGCACGCCCTCGCTCAGCGCCTGGAGAGCGAGGAGAGCCGCTTACGGGGAGTATTCCGCCGGGCTATTGAAGCTCATCATGCACATGTAACCAAGGAGATTCACGCGGTAGCCAATAAATTGTACGAGAATTTGCGCCGCCAACCGGCCCGTCTGGTGGCGTTGCGTACCGCCCGGGCCACGCTGGATCTGGGGGGGCTGCTGCTGGCGGTCAAGACTGGGGGTCTGACACCAATCGATGTCGTCTGGGCACCGGCGACATTCGCGGTCACATCGATGCTCATGGAAGGTTTTACGGAATTGCAGATGGCGACCGATGCGCGCACCCTCAAGAAGCGGCAGTATGAGAGCGTGCAGCAGACGCTGGCGAACCAGGTTCTGGCGACGGAACTACGCGAATTGGCGCGCAATCTAAGTGGAACCGGTCTGCTGGGGATCTCAACGGAACAACTGGTGGCCGCCGGTGATGCCCGGCGCGCCTGGGAGCAACGGGACCATGCTTGAGAGCTTTGCCGGGCTCGTGACGCAGACGCAGGAGTGGTTCGAACGGGCGACCACGGCGGGCTGGTTTGCGGAGGCCGAACGGCGTCGCTTCGCGGCGATTGAACGAGCCACCCCGGCCGATCTCTTTACCGAGGGGCAGATGCGCCCCCTGGTAATAGCGTTGTTCGGCGGCACGGGGGTAGGCAAGAGTAGCTTGTTAAACCGTTTGGCGGGGATTGAGATCGCACGTGTGGGGGTCGAACGGCCAACCTCGCGTGACGTGACATTGTATTTGCATGAATCCGTGCAGTTGGCCGATCTCCCCGAGAACCTGCCGCTCGATCGTGTTGTCACCAGGACACACAACAGCGCTCTTCTGCGGGAGGTGTTATGGATTGATGCGCCGGATATCGACAGTGTGGAAGAGACCAATCGGCAATGTGCGTTTGCCTGGCTGCCACACGTCGATCTGGTTTGCTACGTGGTCAGTCCCGAGCGCTACCGTGATGACATCGGCTGGCAGGTGCTCAAACAGCGCGGGCACAAGCATGGTTGGATGTTCGTCATGAACCGCTGGGATGAAGGTGATGCCCAACAGCCGGCGGACTTTACCAGGATGCTGCAAGAGGCGGGTTTCAGTAGCCCGTTATTGCTCCGCACATGCTGCCGACCTGATACTCCCCGGTTACCCTCGCCAGATGAGTTTGAACAGATGCGCGCGACTATTCGCGAACTACTGGAAGCGCATGCGGTGCGCGAACTGGCGCGCCTGGGACACCGCGCCCGCCTGCGCGAGCTGCGTTTAGCCCTGGAAGGCTTGCAGGGTTGCTTCGGCGACGAAGGGAGCTGGGAGAAAATCCGGATAAATGTGCGTGACAGTTTCCGCCAGACACGCGCGCAACTCATGCAGGGTGCCGGCTGGTCTATGCAGAATGTCGCCGCGCGCTTCGCCATTCGCGACAGTGGGGTGGTGAATAAGGTGGTACGGCAGGTGGCCGGCGTAGCTAGTGGGAAAAAGCTCACGGCAGCGGATAAACCCGCCGCTCCCGCCATGGATGAGCTGCATTCCCTGACAGAACCGTTGTGGGATGACTGGAGCCAGACCAAGGTCGAAGGTTGTCTGGATGCTATCGAGGTTGCGGCCGGGCGCACCGGCATCCGCGTGCCGCGCTTACGCCAACAACTTGAGCGGGTTAGTCAAAGGGCGCGATCCACCGTTATGGAGCATATCCAGGATCACGTCCGCGCCGCACTGATGCGGCCGGGCAGTCTCCTGGTGCGTACGGCGCGGCGAATAACGGGATTCCTGACCACCCTCCTGCCAGCAGCGGCATTGACCTGGGTCGCGCTGAAGGTGGTGGAACGATTTTACCATAACGATTTCGTGGCCGGGGCGGACTTCGCCTGGAGCAGTGCCTTGCTGGTGCTGGTGGCCTGGCTGCTGCCGTTTCTGATCGATCGCATGCTACGGCCATCCACCGAGCAAACCGTGCTGCGTGCTCTCAGGCAGGGCTTCGGGAGCGGTTGCGAGGCATTGGCTGTCGATTTTGATGATACTGTCGAAAAAGTTATGGATGAAGCCCATGAATTTCGCGGACAGGCGCAGACACTATCCAAAGCGACTGCCGGCCTGATGATCAAGCCCCTGGATCCGCGCAATCCCACGCTGGCCAGATTAATTGCAAATAATCCCGCCGAAGCATGATGGGGTAAGGTTCAAGACGTCTCAGACTTGTGCTGGCAACAACATTGCGGCGATGTCCTCGGAGGCACTCGCCAACGTGGTTTGACGCGCCGGTACGCCGACCACAGTGCCCAGTGGCGGCACGTCTTCAATCACAACCGCCCCCGCGCCCACAATCGATTCGCAGCCTAAGGTAATATTTGGGATGATCGTCGCGCCCACGCCAATAAACGCGCCAGCCTCGACCTTGACCCGACCGGCGATCCGCACACCCGGACAGATATGGCTGCCTTCGCCGATCATGGTTTGGTAGTCAATAATGCAACCGGTGTTGAGAATTACTGAATTTCCAATTTGGCAGTGCGCGCAAACAACTGCGCCCGCTGCAATTACGACATTGCGACCGATGTTGGTATTGAATGCGAGCGTGGCTGAGGGATGGATTGCGTTAAAAAGCTGGATTCCAGCGGCTTCAACCTGCCTGGCGATACTACGCCGAGTTCCATTGTCGCCAATAGCAATAACGACACCCTCAATATCACATTCCGCGCGGAAGTGGTCCAGGCCGTCAATACTCCCGTAAACCGGAATGCCATCAATCCGCCGACCGTGGATGGCGGGATTGTTGTCCAGGAAGCCGACAACCTCGTTTTGACCAGCCTGGAGCAGGATATCGAGCACGACCCGACCGTGGCCCCCAGCCCCGAGGATCAGGGTCCGGCTCAGACCAGCCAGTGGCATGAATGAACTGGGCATGGGGTCATCCGGTACGGATCTGTATGTTGGGAGGTCTACTTGTCAATATCTATCGGCATAAGGACGGTCTCTTTAGAGGAGGTAAGGAGTTAAGTAGATTCACAACCGGTTACGGACCAGCCTTGAGCCTGTTCAATGACCTACGCCGCCAAACTAACCGCAAGAGCATCCCCAGTATGAACCGATAATGTTTGGCAAAAGACCAGTATACGTGCCCAAAGATCGCGAACCGAGTGGTGAGTGTGCACGTAAGTCTAGTACTGGTCAAGAATTTGAGTTGTCGTGGCGCCGTTAAGTTTGACACCGTTACCGGCCCTTGTTTAGATACGACGTTTCGGTTCGCATGTGCCGCAGGGATTGTTGTGGAACCCTTCGAAAAGGGTGGGTACCAGCGGCGCAGGATGAGTATACGACTGCAAATGGGCACTTAGGAGTGCGCGATGGGTTGTTGTCGAACGCTCGGCAAGACATCCGGAATGCTCGGTTGCGTTCTATTGATCATGCCCGCGCTTTCTGGTTGCGCGATATTGAACGGCTTCCTTGATCCGACCAAGGTTGGAGCTTTCCCACTCGAGTATAAGGAAAGCGGCATTCGACGGATTCTCACACCGCGTGATACCCCTCCGGGGCCACCCAACGCTACCGAGCCATCTCCCGAGGATCTCGTACCTAGTTATGATGATTATCAAATAGCTCCTGGCGATATCGTTGCCGCCACCATTCAAGATCTGTTTCAAACAGGTATGCCATATCAGGCCGCAATGGCCGTCAGCCCCTCGGGAGTTTTACGGCTACCACAAGTCGGCTCGATCAAGGCCGTCGGCTTGACGGAAGTTGAGTTGGAAGAAGAGATCAAAGCGCGCTACCGCGACGCCGAAATCCTGCCGGATCCGGACGTACAGGTCTTCCTGCAAACACGGCGGCGGCGAACATTTGTGGTGCGCGGCCTGGTCGGACAAGCGGGGACTTATCCGATCGGTGATCCGGACACACGCATACTCGACGCCATCGGCATGTTTCGTGATCTTGGCTCAAGCGCGCAGAAGTTGTACATCATTCGCCGCGAGCAGGACATATCCGGTACCACCGCGGCAGATCCTTTCGCCGCGGAACGCCCGCCGGATGAGTTGGTGATCGAGCCGCCCGAGGATGATGAGGATTTTGAGGTGGACTTCTTCACCAGTGGACGGGCGGTTTTGCAAGCCCAACCACCGGTGCAAAAACAGCCTCGGGATAAGGCCGATCTGGAGGCTATCATTGCTCCCGGTCCGACTACGCGGGACACCAAGGCCGGCGGCGCGTCGGTGCAAACCGAACCGTCGTTCCCCCCGCTGATTTTCGATCCGCACACGGGCGAGTTGATCGAGAGTGCTCTACCCCCACCGACCGAAGCGGAGCCGGCGGCACCATTTGTCGAGCCGGTCGAGGATATCAGCGAGGAACCGTTTGATTGGGATGACGTTCCGGAGTTGGAGCTTGAGCAGCGTGTGATCGAGATTAACATCCGCGGTTTGCTGGCGGGTGATCCTCGTTACAACGTGGTGATCCGCGACCGGGATGTGATTAACGTGCCAATTGACAACGGCGTGTTCTATTTGATGGGTGAGGTTAACCGCCCGGGTGTTTACGCTTTTAACGGACGTGACATAAGCATTAAACAAGCGCTGGCGATGTCCGGTGGCTTCACCCCGCTGGCCTGGCCGCAACGTTGTGAGATTATCCGGCACGAGCCGGGTACGGATAAGCAGTTGACTATTCCCGTGAATCTGGACGCGATCTTTGCCGGTTTGGAGGACGACCTTTTCCTGCGCGATGATGACATCATCAACGTGGGCACGCATTTCGTCAGCCCGTTCCTGTTTGTCATTCGCAATTCGTTCCGCTTCACGTATGGCTTCGGGTTTGTTTATGACCGCAATTTTGCCGACAAGGATGCCTACGGAGCGCAGCAGAATCCACAATCCCGAGCCGACCAGCAAGCCGCCCGGCAGGGCCTGCTATTCTGACGATGTGAGGATGCCGAAGCATGAGCAGCCAGAGCGCCTCGTTATCGTCCGAATGGCGAATCAATTTTAACTGGGCCGCGCGCCTCAAGGCCGCGGTTATCGCGGCGGCATTCCTGGTGGTCTTCTGGGAGTTGCTGGACTTTATTCCGGCCGGCGGCCTGGGAGCGATCGTGTATCGCTGGGTGCATGAGTCCGACTGGTCACATGGACCGATCATCCCACTGTTCAGTGCCTACCTGGTATATCTGCGCTGGGACGAGATCAAGCGCACACCGATCAGATATGCCTGGATCGGGCTGGTGATTATGTTGTGTGGGCTGGGGCTCTACCAGTACGCCTTGTGGGGCATCAAGATTGGTTACGTCCGGCCAGTGGGCATGATGATCTGTCTATTGGGCGTGATTATCTTCCTGTGTGGCCTGCCGGTACTGCGTTATACCTGGCTGCCATGGTTGTACCTCTTTTTCGCCATCCCGGTGCCCAAGCGCTATTATTTCATGTTGACCGATCCATTGCAGCGTCTGGCCGCCACGGTCTCTTGCGCGCTGTTGGAGTTGATTCCCGGTTTGGATCTGGAGCGCGTCGGGATCGTCATCCACCCGACCTATAACGGCATGGTGCATCCGGCCTTGTCCGTTTCAGACGCCTGTAGCGGCATGCGCAGCACGATGGTGCTATGTGCCTTGGGTGTGGCGGTGGCCTTCATGTCCTGGCGGCCGTGGTGGCACCGGCTGATCATGATGGCAGCCTGTATCCCGATTGCGACTTTTGGCAATGTTATCCGCGTATCGATTACATCCTGGTTGCACATTTTCGTGGATCCCCGCTATGCCAGCGGTACGTATCACACCATGCTCGGGTTGGCGATCATTCTGCTGGCAACCGGGATGTTCCTGGGTATCGGTTGGGTGCTGAACAATCTCGTGGTCGAGGAGCGGGCGGCCCCGGTCGCCGCGGATAGTGAGTAATGCGCCGCGCCGCCGAGAAACAGATGTTATGCCGACGATGACGGACTCAAACACCACCGCTCAAACGGGCAGCCACCTGCCCGCCGCCGCTAATGCGCGCCGGCGGGGACCGGCCAGTCCGCGGTATTATGTCTGCCTGGCGCTATTGATCATCTCGGCGATTGGCATGCAGGCTTTGGCCCGCGCCCTGGGGGGCTACTTCCGCAAGGAAGCCGTACCGCTCAAGCAGCCACTTCTGGCCCTGGATTGGCGGAAGCTGGAGCCGGCCTATCGCCCGCATCTGATCCAGGCTCCCAGCCTGAACGAGGAGCAGCTCCAGGCGCTGGGGACACATGAATATACCAATATGCGGGTGATTGATGTCCAACGTGAGCGGGAAGATCCGGTTCGGGTCGCCAACATCTTCATCACGTACTACACCGGACAGCCGGATATGGTGCCCCACGTTCCCGACGAATGCTATCTGGCCGGGGGGTATGATCCGGTGGGCGGACCACAGACCACCACGGTTTCGGTGCCTGGCGTGGGGGCCCCCGACGACGAGATCCCCATCCGCGTTCTGGAGTTCCAATCGCGGGAGGGCGAGGATCGCCCGACGGTCCTATATTTCTTCCACGTCAATGGGGACTATAAAACCCGCCGCGAGGAAGTCCGCGTGCGGCTCGCGAACCTGCTCGAGCGCTACGCGTATTACGCCAAAATCGAAGTGAGCTTCACTAACGATCCCGATAATACACGGCCACGCCGCTATGCCGGCCGGATGGAATCACTGCAAGCCCTGGAAGCCCTGTTACGCGGGTTGATGCCAGTGCTCCTGGAGGATCACCTGGCCTGGGAGGAGCGGGTCATGAGCGACCAATTGGGCACAGAGGATCAAGAGCAAGAATGAGAGGGTAGGTAAATGGCTCAAAAGCGTGTAAATAAAAACCTGGTCGCCTTCCTGACCATCATGGGCATATTGCTCATGGTGGTCGTGGTTGCCATCGCGACTTCGCATGGGGCTGGTAAAGATCCGGAAGAGTGGGCCCGCCGCGCACGCGAACAGGAAGCCGCGGGTGACTTTGAGTTCGCGATTCGTTTGTTTGACCGGGCCTATCGCGCCAGCCAGGGATCACCCACGGGTCGCGACGTGTCCTATCTGGTTGAACAGGCGATGTGCGGCTATCGCTATGGTGAAATTCGACTGGCTCTGAACACTTTGATCAAGGCTCACGCCGAACAGCCCAGCAACCGGGAAGCGATCGTGGCCTACCTCGACGTTGCCTGGGATCTTTATCAACTGGAGGTTTACTGGCGCCTGGATCCAACGCTGCGCGGCATCATCCTGGAATTCGCCCAGGCTTTGTGGGAGATTGATGACCAGGATGTGCTGGGATCAATCTCGGAAACTGTCGCCCGGCTATCAGCGGAGGACGCTGAAGGCCAGGGCCTGCAAGCCGAAACACCCGGCCAAACAGCCCTGGCACAAGCCATCGAGCTTGATGAACACAATCTACACGTTGTGCTGACGCGGTTACGGCGGGGTCTGCGCCAAATGCAGCTTAAAGTACAGGCGGCTCAGGAGCAGGGCGCTTTGGAATCCGAGCTGCGGACCTTGACGCGGGAATACCGCGACTTCTCGGACACCATCCTGACGGCGGCGGTAGCGGCCAATCCGGGTGAGTGGCGCCTGGTCGAGACGCAAATCAGTGAGTTGCGTTCGGCGCAGCGCTGGGAGGAAGCCCTCACTTTATTGGAGCGTACCGTGGAATTGCAGGACGAGCTACCCAAGCCACACCTGGGTTTGGCCGAGTTCCTGCTTGATGAAGCTCTCCGCACGCGCGCCGAGGTGACCGCCGAGGAGTATGACGAGTTGTTGAATGAGGCGGCGGCGCATGCCCGGCGCGCTATCGCCCTGGAACCGGCCATGTATGACGCCTATGTGATCCTGGCCCAGAGTGAACTGCGCCGGGGCATGCGGGACGACACCACTCGGAGCGTCCCGCCCGAGAACTACGAGAAAGCCCTCGGCATCTATGACGAGGCCATCCGCAAGACGGTGGGCGTGCACAGCCTGGAAGCCGCACTCGGTGAACGCTACCGGCGGCTGATGTACATACGGGCCTTTAATACCGCCCTGACATACTATGTGGGTTCTGACACCCCCGAACAGCGCGCCGAGCGTCTGGAATGGGTGCACGCCATGCTGGAGCCCTCCGAGGTGCGCTATCCCGAGGAGGCTTTCACTTACTATATGCGCGGGCAGGCCTACCTGATCGCCGAGGATCAGTTGCTGCTGGCTATCCGGGCTTTTGAGAAGGCCGAACAAGGGGCCAGTACAGACTCATTGAACCTATATCCGCGCATGTGGTTCGACGGATTCAATGGCGTCCTGCCCCTGGAGCGTCTGGCACTTCTTTACCGCCAGCATAATCAACCCGGCATCGCGTTGGACTATACCGAGCGGGCCATGGGCCGGTACCTGTCACTCGCTCGTGGTGGTATGCCAGTCAACCGCGTCTCGTTGCTGAATCTGGCCTTGAACCGAGCCGAATTGCTTAACGCGCTCGGCCGGCCACAGGACGCGCATGACTTCATCGTCGCCGATATTCGCCGGCAGCCCTTGTATACCGAGACACTGGCGGAAAACGAATCCTTTCAGCTACGCTTGTCCGCCGCTGAAGCCAGTGCCCTCCAGATGTTGGGCCAGGGGGCTCAGGCCGCACAGGTTCTCTCGGATATTGGTGGTGACAGTGTCGCGGCACAACTACTGCAGGCCAATCTGGCGGTTGTCGAGGGCAACTTTGAAGAGGCCCAGCAGCGGCTGCAAGCCATTCTGACGCGTGAAGACGTGACCGCCCTGCAAACCGCTCGGTCCTTGCGCCTGTTGATCCCATTGTTGATAAATGCGGACGAGCAGGCCGCCGCCGGGGCAATATTGAGTGACCTGCGCGGCCGGCTGGGTGACAACCAGGATCTGAATCGCGTACTGAGACAATATGAAATTATTCTCAGTTATGAGGATCTGGATGAACGCCGGGCCAAGTGGGTCGAGATGCTGGCCGCCGAGCCCGATCCGCTGGCGCGTGCCAACGCGCTCTTCGAGTATTACATCAGCCAGCAAGAGTATGAGCGCGCGGCCGAGTTTCTCGATGAGCTGGAGCGCGCTCAACCCGAGGATCTGGGCATCCTGGAACGGCAGTTCCGCCTGCGTTTGCGGTTGAAAGACTATGACCGGGCGACCGAATACTGCCGGAGGCTTGGTAAGGCGGATGGTGATCACGCCGGCGGGGCTATTTTCCGGGGCGAGCTGGCTATGGCGCAGGGCAATGCGGCTGATGCCATTCGCGAGTTCCGTGAAGCGCTGACCAAGCTGCCGCGGACTTGTTCCTTGCAGGTAGCCCTGGCCCGGGCGCTGCTGGGCGCCAACCGCGCGAATGAGGCGGTCGTGGCCCTCGAGGAGGCCGTTCAGCTCAATCCCCAGCACTTCGACGCCAACAAGTTCCTGTACCTGGCTTACCAGTTACTGCCGGCGGATCGGCGCCCGGCGGATGAGGGAATCGCTTACCTGCGAAAGGCGGCGGAGCTGCGCCCCCAGGATCCATTCGTTAAACAGCGTGCGGACTTCCTTAATCCACCAGCAGCAATTAAGCGCCGGGAAGAGGCGCGCGGCGCCGAGCCGGACAATCTGGACAACCTCATCATGCTGGCCCGTTTGTACATCGCGGAGGACGATGAGGCCCGCGCCACGGAACGGTTGAAGGAAGCTCTCGCCGTTGATCCGAGCAGTGGCCTTTTGGCCCAGGAGGCGGCGGATTTCTACGCGCGTAGTGGTCAGCGCGAAGCCGGCGAAGAACACCTGCGTAAATTCCTCGAGACCCTGGACGGGCGTGCGCGCGCCGATGGCCTGGTACTGCTGGCACGCTTCTATACCCGCCTGAACGATGTTTCCGGGGCGGAGAGCGCGTATCAAGACGCGCGCCAAGTGGTGGAAGAAACAGTCACGGACTCCGAAGAACGACGGATCGACATCCTGAAACTCAACTTCGAAGTCATCGAGCTCTACCAACGCTTTGAGGGCCGCGAGAAAGAGCTGGTTGATATCTGTCGTGAAGTATTGCTGAAGCTGGATCCGAAGCGACCGGGTGATGTGGCGCTGATTCAGAGTGCCCGCTTCGCGGCCATCCAGGCCAAGCTGCGGCTGGAACTGTTGGGCGAGGCGGACGAGGACCTGACTGCGTATCGCACTGATTACCCGGATGACTTACGCGGCCTGATCTCACAGGCGCAGATCAAGATCGCGCGCCTGCGCTGGGACGAAGCCTACCGCGCCCTGTCGGATGTGCTGGTCAAGGCCCCTGACCATCTCTGGTCATTGCTGAACCGGGGTAATCTGCTGAGCCGCTTCGGACGCTATACGGAAGCCAAGGACGATTTGATGCGGGCCAAATCGTTGCTGGATGCCAGAGGTGTCCAGCGTACCGAGGGCACAAACGAGCAGCTTTACCTGAGCGTGTGCCTGTCGTTGGCCAGTCTGTATGAGACGACCGAGCAATACGAACTGGCCGAAGCCGAGTTGCGCAACATGCTGAAGCTGGTGGAGGGTACTCCTGGCGGCGAACAGACCGTCCAGCAGATCGCCGATCGCCTGGTCCTGCTGAATCAACGGTCCAATCGTCCCGAAAAGGCCCAACAAGTGATCAGTGAGTTCATGGCGCGTGAACCCGGATCACCCTATTGGCCGTTCCGTTTTGGGCTGGTGTGTATTGGACGTGGCGATGAACTCATGCATCTGGCCGACACCGCCCGCGCCGACGGGCGCGCCAGCGATACTGAAAAATACAACCAGGAATCACTACGGCAATACCGGAATGCCGTTACCTACCTGCAACAAGCACAGCAACTGGCCGGACAACAGAATCCGATGTTTGCCTGGCGCGCGCTGGCCTTCCAGTTGGATGCGCTGGCGGCCGCGGGCCAGCCGGCGCAGGCCGTGGAGATATTCGAGCGCCGCGGGAGCCAGGTGGAAGTCATCCCGGCGATTGCCTCTGCTTCCGTCATCCGGGCCTATGAGGCCCTCGATCGCCGGGACGATGCGCTGCGTCACTTTGAGAATGCCATCGAGACCGCCAGTCATGAAGATGCCAGCGTGGTCTCGTCGGTGGTCGGGTTGGGGCGCGTGCAGTTGCCGCGGGAGATTGTGCTGGAAACCCTGCAACGGGTGGCCGAACGTACGCCGACCGAAACAGTTGAAGGCTTACGACTGCGAAACGTGCTGGTCGCGCAATTCCTGGGCTATGGCCGCGTGGCAGAGGGTACCCGGTTGATTGAGCAGGTCCTGACCCTGGTGGAGCCTGGCAGCAACGAACACTTCATGGCACTACTGTTGTCCTCGCAGGCCGCCAGCCTGAACAAAGACGTGGCCGGCGCGGTTGTGTTGCTTGAGGGTGGCCTGGAAATATATCCCAACAACGCCAGCCTGTTGAATAATCTCGCGTACATGCTGGCTGACCAGTTGGATCGGCCGACCGAGGCCCTGAAATACGCCGAGCGGGCTTGCCAGCTTGATGCCCGTAACGCCTCGTTCCAGGACACTCTGGGTTGGGTGTATTTCAAGAATAAAAACTATGACTACGCCGAAGCGGCCCTGAAGCTGGCCCTGGCAATTACGCCGAACAATCCGGCGGCCAATCTACACCTGGGTCTTTTGTGTGCCGACCGGGGTCGCAACCTGGAAGCGCGCACCGCGCTGACGCGGGCTCTGGATCTGGCCCGTCAGGAGAGTAATGAAAATTATGCGCGGCAAGCGCAGGAAGCGTTGGATCAGTTGCCGTAGGGGTTGGGTCGGTGAATGCTGACCAGCAGTGCCCCGTCGGCGACACGCAGATAGCTTGAGAGGTGTTCCATGGGTCCGGAAGGCGACACGCGTGAGATAATGCGATCACCGGTGATGACGCCAGCCATGCCAATCGGGGCTGGTGGTGTCGATGCGGAGGGCGGTGAGGTCGGGCTGACGTTCGGAGACGTGTTTCGCGTCCTGAAGCAGCGCAAGCTGCTGGTTACCATAGCGTTCTTCGTACTATATACCCTGGTCGTAGCCGCCACGGTGGTCACTTGGCGCTGGTTCCCGCTCTATTCATCGAATGCGATCCTGCAATTGCTGCCACCACAGGAAGATGTCTTCGCCCCCACGGCTCGGCTGGTGGACCCCAAGATCATGCAGTTGCTGGTCGAGACCGAAGCCCGCAAGATCGACCAGATGGATGTGCTCATGGATGTTCTGCAACAGGAAGAAATCAAGCGGACGGCTTTTTACAAGTGGTACGACACTTTCGATGAGTGTCTGTATGACTTCCAGGACCTGGTTAGCGTCAGCGCGGTGCCGGATACTCAGCTCATTCAAGTCAGTCTGTCGATCCGTGATCCCGAGGAATCGCGCCAGATTGTGAACATGCTCGTGACACGCTATCGCGAGAGTTACAAACAGTCTTCAGCCGACACCAGTGTCCAGGCTTTGGGTGACTTGAAAGGCACCCGCGATGAAGTCCGCACGGCCCTGGCAGCCAAGCAGTCGGAGTTGACCAGCTACCGGGCTCAGACTGATGTCGGTGCCCTGGAGTCCGAGGCGGAGATGTTAATCCGCACGATCGCGGATCAGAACTACGTGGTGAATACTTACGATGCCACCTCGGCCGATCTCCAGGCCCAGCTCGATTCCATCGCGGGCATCGATCCGCGCGATTTGCCAATCACGCCGGATGAACGGGTGATCGTCGAAGCCGATCCGATTCTGCGTCTGTGGCGCCAGCAGGTCGAGTCTCTGGACGTGCAGATCGCCGCCGGCCTGGCCCACTTTACGGGGACCGAGCACCGCGAGATGAAGCGCCTGCAAACTCTCCGTGACGGCTATTATGGGCGTGAAGTATCTCGCCGCGAGGAGCTGCTGGACGACCTGCGCGAGCGCCGCGTACACTCGCTCAAGGAGCAACTGGCACGTATTCGCAGCATTCAGGCTCGCGTACAAGACCAGTTGGAGGAGTATGAAGCTCGTCAGGCTGATATGGACAGTGCCATGGTGCGTTACCAGACCCTGGTTAAGGAGGAGGAACGTCTGCAACACAATTTGGAAGCTCTGGAGGCCAAGGTGCTCGAGTTCCAGCACCTCGTGCAAACCACGCCCAAGGCCCCCCGGCTGAGTGTTGTGCAGCCACCCAAGAAAGCCATTCAGCCCAGTCGGCCCAACTTGCAGGTTTACCTGGGTGGTGGCTTCCTGCTGGCGTTGGCCGGAGCTTGTGGTCTGGCGTTCCTGCGTGAGTTGACCGACAAGGCTATCCGTACCCCGATCGACGTGGCCCGCCACGGACGCCTCTCGGTCTTCGGCGCGATCCCCCAGCTTGATGACGAAGAAGCCGATCTGGATGAGATTGAGCTGGCCACCCGCGTTGCGCCACACTCCCTGGTATCCGAGGCTTTCCGCCAGATCCGAGCCAACCTGGTGTTCAGCGGACCGGCTGAATCCCAGCAGACCCTGCTGATTACCAGTCCGGGACCCGGTAACGGCAAGACCGCGACAGCCATCAATCTGGCAGTCACCCTGGCCAATGCCGGGGAGCGCGTCCTGCTCGTGGATTGTAATTTCCGTCGGCCGGCCATCCGTCAGGCCTTCAAAGACACGCGTTCCGCGGGCCTGAGCAACATCCTGATCGGTCAGGCTACTCTGGAAGAGGCGGCGACGGAAACCGACGTGGCGAACCTGTTCGTGCTGACCAGCGGTCCGATGCCACCCACCCCCGGCGAGCTGCTGGGATCGAAGTATATGCTGGAGTTGATCAAGCAGACCAGGAGCAAGTATCAACGCGTAATTTTTGATGGGCCGCCAGTCCTGCTGATCAGCGATGCCCTGGTTGTTGCCACCCTGGTGGACGCGGTCATCGTGGTGGCCCGCGCGGCTGATAGCACCAAGGGTGGTTTGCGGCGTGCTCGTGAGCAGCTCGAACGTATTGGCGCGCATGTCATCGGCGCGATCCTCAACGGCGCGGCGGCGCGGCCGGGCGGCTACTACCGCCAGCAGTATCGCGACTTCTACGAATATAGTTCCGATGAGACTATCCCACACGAGTTGCCCGGCATGTTGCCGGCTGATGTGGACGACAACTTCCCAATGGATGACGACACCAAGGATTGAGCGCCAGCCGAAATTCCACCGCCGGGCGGGTTTGGAGATACGCTCATTTCCATACCCGCTCGTATGGTTTTGATGAAATGGTGTGCTTCAGTTGCTGGTGGCGGTAACATCCATGTCGATGAGCCGCAAACTCAAGTTGATCGTCGCCTACGATGGCACTGATTTCCACGGCTGGCAGCACCAGCCGGGTCTGCGCAGCGTACAGCAGGAGCTTACGCAGGTAATCGCCCGTGTCTTGCGGCATCCGCTGGACCTCACCGGGGCCAGCCGAACCGACTCCGGCGTACATGCGCGCGGTCAGACGGCGCACTTGCTGACAGAGGCCCTCATCCCGGTCGAAAAGTTGCAACACGCCCTGCGCGACCGCTTGCCGCCGGATCTGACCATCGTGCATGTCGCGGAGGTCCCACGGGAATTTCATGCCACCCGTGATGCCTATGGCAAGCTGTATCGATACACCATCTTCAATGCCCGGCACCGGCCGATCGATCAGCAGGCCGGGCGGTACTGCTGGCATGTCTGGCACCCGTTGGATATCGAACGCATGCAAGCCGCCGCGGAATATCTGATTGGATCACATGATTTCACGGCGTTTGCCAATAAAGGCAATCCGCGCCAAAGTCCGATCCGCACCATCAACCACATCTCGGTACAGCGGCGTGCCCGGCAGGTTGTAATTGAAGTTGAAGGTGATGGTTTTCTATACAACCAGGTGCGTATCATTGTCGGCACGCTTTATGAGGTGGGGCGGGGACACTGGGCCCCCGAGCGCGTGGCCGAGATCCTCGCCGCGCGCGATCGCGCTCAGGCCGGGATGACAGCGCCCCCGCAAGGCTTGTCGTTGGAATGGGTGCGTTACGGACCCTACCGGAGGGCGGCTGATGGAGCTTGACGGGCGTGTGGTGCTGTTGACCGGAGCCGCCCGGCGTGTCGGGCGGGCGATCGCGCTACGCCTGGCGCGGGCCGGTTGTCACCTGGCCCTGCATTATCGCGACTCCGCTACCGAAGCGCGGGAAGTTGCGGATGCCTGTCGTCAAATGGGTGTAACAGTCGAGCTTTTCCCGACTGATCTGGCGAATGACATCCAGACCAGCCGGTTGGTACCCGCGGTTCTGGATCGTTTCGACCAGTTGGACGTGCTGGTGAATAATGCCGCCGAGTTTCGGCCGATGTCACTGGAGTCTTTCGCTCTGGCCGATTGGGAGCATACGCTGCGCGTCAATCTGACCGCGCCCATGATGCTGGCGCACGCCGCCCGCGCGGCCCTCAAGCGTGCCGGCGGCTATATCGTGAATATCTGCGATGTAGCCACCCAGCGGCCCTGGCCGAACCATCTGGCGTACATTGTGTCTAAAGGTGGACTGGACACCCTGACTTATGCCCTGGCGCGGGCCATGGCCCCCGAGGTCAACGTGGTCGGCATCGCTCCGGGAGCGGTAGCCTGGCCGGAGAATTACGACGCCCGGCAACGTGAAATCCTGACGGCGCGAATCCCGCTCAAACGGGCGGGTACTGTCGAGGATGTTGCCGCCCTGGTACACTTTGTGCTTAGCGCCGGCGAATATATCACCGGCACGATCATACCAGTTGATGGCGGGCGGCACGTGGTGTGAAGATTGAATATTACGCTGTCGGGGATATTGTTGGCGACGTATAATCAAGTAACTGGCAGTGCCGTGGAGTAATACGCGACGCCATAAACTGTATTTACTCATGCGATACGAGGTGTGGTCATGAACCCATGGCGCATAACCGATGCCATGATTCCAGCGTTGAAGCGCCTGATACCTGGACATTTATTGGCGATTCTGCTACTCACATCCGCGCTGGCTGGCGCGCGCGCGCAAGTGCCAATGCAGCAGACTGGCCGGCTTTTCGATCGTAATCCACAGGTTGGCTCGGGCGGATACAATTACGCGCGCCCCCTATCACCTTTGATCCCCGGCAACACCATTGCGACCGGCAACGTGCGCGGTGGCATGGCGCTACGCGGTTACTCGCCGATTGGTGATCCGACCAGCTTCCGGGCCGGGCTCGGAACCTCCACACTGGGGGCATTTCGACGCGATTCGGTCAGTGTGGCGGATTACGGCTCCGTATATGGCAGTTCACTGACGACGCCATATTATGATCCTTCCAGAACAGTGCCCACGGTGGGCTTCCTCAGTGGACAATATGGTCAGGCCACCCCCCGCATCGGGCCGCTGCCGAGCCCCGGCCGAAGTTCAACTCCCCTGGGCGTGCCGGGACCGTTGGACCTGCGTGTCGGCGCGGCGCTGGGTACTGATCGTGGTGTCAGCCAACGCGACTCCGATCCCTTACGGGCCCAGATTGTCGGATTGTCTCCCGGACAGTCTCCGGAGTTGTCGAGTTCAATTTTCGGGCCGCTACCGTCCACGATGATGCCGTCAATGCGTCTGGATCAGAATCTTACGACCGGGCTGAGCCAGTTACCGGAGGTTAGTGAGCGAAGTTCGACACTGCTGGCACCGTACCAGACACCGCGGCTTGATGAGCCCTTGGGCAGCCGACCACCCCTCGGAACGCCGCTGGAATATATCCGTTCCAGGGAGACGTCGCGCGTCACCGGCCCGGAACAGACCGATCCGTTTGCGGCCCAGCCGAGTGATGAAGCGGATCTGGTTCCCGGCCCGCTGGGGGCGGTGCCACCAGAAAGCGCGGCTGCTCCGGCACCAACTCGCGAGACACTACTGCCTGGTGACCTGCGGTTGCGCGACATCAGTGTGTTGCCCGGGTACGATGTATTCACCGATATGCAATTGGCGCGCACGCTGGAAGCCGATCCCAGTGCGGGTTGGTGGGAGCAGATGCAGGCTGTCATTCGCACCGAGCCGGCGGCGGCGGCCATCCTGGATGAGCAGGCCACCTTACAGGCCCAGGAGTTTATCGAGCAGGTGCGCAATTCGCCGATCCGTACCTTCCACGGCGCTGGTCCCTCGGTGATGAATGATGAATTATTGAAAGCCGAAAGCCTGCTGGAGATCGGTCAATATTTTGAAGCCGTCCGGCGTTACGATGTGGCCCATCGGCAAAATCCCTTGAATCCCCTACCATTGATTGGCAAGGGGAATGCCCTCTTGGCCGCCGGCGAGTACCTCTCCGCGGTCGTCGCCCTCGTCCAGGGCTTTGAACGCTATCCGGAAATGACCGAGTTCGCGTTCGATCTCCAGGCGCTGATGGGTGGCGGGGAGATTGTTGACATCCGCCGGGCTGATCTGATGGATCGCTTACGCTCGCGGGAGGACCCACAGTTACGTTTCCTGCTGGGGTATCTGGAGTACTATAGCGGCAACCAGGAATCGGCCATGCAAAACTTTGAAAAGGCGGCCGCCAACGATCCGAGCGGATCGATCATCTCGCGCTTCCCGGAGATGCTCAGAAGAGAGATGCGGTTGCCGCCGCCCAAGCTGCCTCCGGCTGATTCACCGTTACCAGACGGAACTCCGCCCCGGCTGCGGGATGCGTCGGAACGTGGGCCGGATGGCGCGCCGCGCGCACCTCTGAAACGCACACAGCGGAAGGAGCCATGATGAGTTTACGTGTTGTCCTCGGGCTCGTGCCACTATTGGCACTGATGGTATTGACCGGCTGCGCGCGCGATGCGGCGCTTACCGCCCAACAGTCGCGCGTGATCGCATCTAACGATCCCGATCATGTCCTGCTGGGGGCGGCCGGTATCCTGCGGCGCGAATTGGGACGCGTACACCTCGACATGCAAAATCACAGCATTACCACCGATCCGGTCGAGTACACCACCGACCGCGAGAGTGGTACGGCGCGCGATCTTTACCATGGCCGCTCTACCATGCGGCGCCAGGCGCGCTGCTCCGTGCGACCCCGTGGTTCCGAAGTGGTCGTGCAACTGCGCATCGACATCGAGCGGCGTGATACCGCGCGCACCGAGAGTATGCAATCCAACGCGGGGCGTTTCACGGACTCACCATCCTACACGCCGATCGAGCGCGACGCGGCTACCACCACCCGCCAGAACACTGTCTGGACCTTCATAAAACGAGATCGTCGCCTGGAACGCGCCATCCTCGCGGAATTATCTGAACAGTATGCTCCGCCCCTGGCGGACACGGCGGCGGCGAAAACCGTCGCGGAGGAGTCTTCAGCCAGTCCGGCCGACAACCAGCCCTGATATCGCAAGCGGTTCGGGAACAACAAAGGATAATGTCTATGCAAGCATATTTGACCCAGCCCCTGGAAGAAGTGGATCCAACCGTCGCCGAGATCGTCCGTTTGGAGGAGGATCGTCAGCAGAACACCCTCGAATTGATCGCCTCCGAGAACCACGTGTCGCGGGCCGTGCGCGCCGCGGTCGGCTCGGTGTTCACCAACAAGTATGCCGAGGGATATCCGGGCCGGCGCTACTACGGCGGCTGCGTCAACATGGACTCGATCGAGGATCTGGCGCGCGACCGGCTCAAGCAGCTCTTCGGCGCCGAGTATGTCAACGTGCAACCACACTCCGGGGCCCAGGCCAATACCGCCGTCTACATGCTCTGCCTCCAGCCCGGCGACACCGTGCTCTCACTCGATTTGGCGCATGGCGGGCACCTGACGCACGGCCTGAAGGTCAACTTCAGCGGCGCCATGTACAACATCGTGCCCTACGGCGTCACGCGCGAAACCGAGCAGATCGACATGGACGAAATCCGCAAGATGGCCCTGGAGCACAAGCCCAAGCTGATCATCGCCGGCGCTTCGGCCTACCCACGCACGCTGGACTTCGCCAAATTCGCCGAGATCGCCAAGGAGTGCGGCGCGCGGCTGATGGCCGATATCGCGCACATCGCCGGCCTGGTGGCGACCGGCCTGCACCCGACCTCGGTTGGCCTGGCCGATTTCACCACCTCCACCACGCATAAAACCCTGCGCGGCCCGCGTGGTGGCTTGATCATGTGCAACACCGAGGACGACTCCAAGCTGATGAACCGCTGGGTCTTTCCGGGGACTCAGGGCGGCCCGTTGATGCACGTCATCACCGGCAAGGCGGTCGCCTTTGGCGAGGCCCTGCGGCCGGAGTTCAAAGAGTATCAGCAGCAGATTCTGAATAACGCCAACGCGCTGTCTGAAGCTTTGCAGGCGCGCGGCTACCGGCTGGTTTCCGGCGGTACCGACACGCACCTGATGCTGGTCGACCTGCGCGACGTGCACCCGGATCTGACCGGCAAGCAGGCCGAAGCGTGGCTCGAAGACGCCGGCGTGATCGTCAACAAGAACATGATTCCGTTCGACGAGCGCAAGCCGACGCAAACCAGCGGATTGCGGCTGGGTACGCCGGCGTTGACCACGCGCGGGCTCAAGGAAGCCGAGATGGTCACCGTGGCCGAGCTGTTGCACCGGGCTTTGTCAGCCGAGGGTGACGAAAGCAAAATCGACCGCATCCGCGGCGACGTCCGCGCCCTCTGCGCCCAGTTCCCGCTCTCGCACGAATAACCGATCGATGGTACAGGCATCTTGCCTGTGCAACACAATCCGAGCCCAGAGCGCCAGCGACGGGTTGGGACATGTAGCGTCCGACCGGAGCATGTCCCGATTCCTCGGGATGTCGGACGTCGAAGTATATTTGTCTCCACCGGCCGACCGGGACGTCGGCCGCTACGCAGGGATCAACGAGTCGCCAGTGAAGCGCATTGACCAACATATTGCAACACTCTGGACAGCAGCAGCATCGTGCACCATGCTCCTCGCCGGCTGTGGCGGCAACGCGCACCTGGAGTTGACCTCGCTCAACTACAACTCGATCGATCCGCCGACGCCGCGCACCGCCAAGCTCGATCTCAATCGCTGCTACTGGTGGACTGACGCGGATGGCCAGGTCTGGATCGCGATGGAATCCATCAGGCGGCCTTTATTTGGCGTCCTGGGCGACTTCACTTTTCGCCTGTCGCTGGTTTTGGAGAAACTCCCGGCGGGCGAAGGCCGCAACTACACCGTCGCCCAGCGCGAGCTGCGGGCCGTGGCCCGGTTCGCCGTGACGGAGGGACGGTTTGTATCATCCGCCGGCATCGTGGCTCTTTACCGCGCCGATGGCGATCGTTTGCGCGGCAGCCTCCGCCTGCAAACCCGCCGCGAAGTCAGCCAACTCCTCGGCGGCTGGGGCCGCCCGTCGAGTTACCTGATGCAAGGCAACTTCACGGCGATCCACGACGAAACCCGCGGCCGCCCCATCGCCGAAGCCACCGAATCCCAAGGCTGGCACCGCCCACCCGCGCGCCGATCCACCAAGAACTGAACCACCCCTCCGCTCACGTAGCGGCTGCCCTCTGTGGCGGCCGTCGAATACGTAGCGGCCAACCTCCGCGGCGGCCGTCGAATACGTAGCGGCCGCCGTCCCTGGCGGCCGTCCCCGGGAGGGCGAAGCTCCCGCTGAGCCATAAACTCGATCCTCAATCCACAATCCTCGCGTTCGTCGTCATGGTGGTTCGCGATAAAAACCCTGTTTTGAGCGATTGGTCCGAAGGTGGCCCCAATTAGCATTTTTGCGCGCCCGCGTTTTGGCCATCTTTGTTATCGGGACGTTGGGGGCGGGATGGGGCTTTTGGGTCGGGATAATAACGCTGTTTTGGAGCGTTTGAGCCGAAGGTGATCAAGGTGATCATGTTTGCGCGCCCCCTAATTGATCATCTTTGTTATTCGGGACGTAGGGCGAGTGGGGCGGGGGAGATGGGCCGGTTCGGTTGTCAAAGAGCGATCGGCCGCGGCCGGTCGCGCCGAATCGCTGGGCAAGTGATACTAGATGTTCTAGAGCGGAAAGTCAAGGGGAGAGAAGAAGGCAACGAGGCAACGGAATAGGAAGGCAACAAGGCAACCAGGCAACCAGGCAACAAGGCAACGAGGCAACGAGGCAACGAGGCAACGAGGCAACAAGGCAACGAGGCAACGAGGGGGCAGGGGGCCGAGGGGCCAAGCACCTAAGCACCATTCCTTGTCCCAACTCCAGCGCATCTCTTGGCGTTCTCCGCACTCTTGGCGTCTTGGCGGTGATCCCCCCCATTGACCCCCCCTCGCCCACCGGCGATAATTCACCCCCGACGCCGCCCCGGCGATCATACGGGTGGACGCCCCGGCGACGATCAACCCACATAGGGGCAATCTGTAATGGCAACCGAGAATATCCCGTGTCTGGAAGCCCTGTTTCGCGCCTTGCGAAACAGTTAAATAGTACGCGTTGACCACCCTACGGAACTCTGCTTACAGAGCAGTGGCACCAAGCACATGGTTGCCGTCTACGTCCACGTCGACCGCGCCAATAGAGCCGACCAGTGTTGTGGCTTGCACTCGCAGTTGGATGCGCGTCTCGATGATGCGCTTGCAGTCCCGCGCGACCTTGGCAGCCCGGGCTTGATCGCGAGGGATCGGGATAGCAATCTCCAGGATTCGGTTACCGAGCGTATCGATGATGTCTTGGGTGAACTGTTTTGCTCGCACCTGGAGCCGCACGATGGGAGTGTTAAGAAGCGCAAAGAGTAGCCAGGGATTAATCACGCGTTGCTTGAGAACACGCAAGCGGTAGAGATGGCTCTGGAATAGCATGGGAAGGTCGAAAGTTGTCACCATCGCGCATGTCCCGATCAAGTACGTTCCGTCCTTGACCATGAGAATGTCGCCGGCCTGCACGTCAACCTTGTCCTTCAGTCCGCCGTAGATGACCTGGCTAATCCCGTGCTTGAAGTCGGCCTTGATCTCCCAGTTGGAGATGTCCGAAGTGCGGATGAACGGTATCGTCCCCGTCCCGTACGCCATCTTGCCGATCTCGATCCCCGTGTCAATCGACAGTGCACACTGCTCGACAAGATCACCGATTGTGACGAAGCGGTACTTCCGATTCAAGCGGGAAATCTCGGCCTTGATTTCGGGGTTGTAGTACCGAGGTACCAGGATGCGGCTAGAGATACTGTCGCTCCCCAGGAGAAAGCCGCGGTGATCCGGCGAGAACGTCACGGGGGCGCTCTTCCAAGCCGCGTACAACTCGGCGACCTCCGGAACCTCGTCCAGAAGTTGGAGTTCTCCCGTCGCGGACCTGCGGTACGTCGGGTTCCCCCGCGAGTCGTGCCCACACCATTTCGCCTCGCCCAAAAAGATGGCGTAATGTTCCTCCGGCGCGCGCTTCGTCCCCACGAGAACGCACACCTTTGTATGCGTTCCGCCCTTGCCACTTGTCTTGAACAGGGCTTCCGGCATACTCACGATAGTCGTGACCTGTACCCGCTCTAGCAGCCACTGCACGATGAACTGATGTGACGGGTTTCCGAAGATGCTCTCGGGAAGCACGATCCCGATGCGACCACCTGGGCGCAGGAGCTGGAGGCAGCGCTCTAGGAACGGGATCTGAGGAGGGAGCTTTTCGCGGAGTGAAGCCGTGCGCTCCCAGCACTTGTCGGCCTTGCGGAACTTCCACTTGTATCCCAAATCGAACTGCGACAGGATCGGCTCACCCTTGACCACGATCTTCTTGCCGAACGGCGGGTTGGTCAGGACCACGTCGAACGCGCCGGGTCTGATTTTCTCCTGCGCCGCGTTAGGCCATTCCTTGAAAGGCTCCAGGCTGTTGCCGCAGAACACCCCCCCGCGCCCGTCGCCGACCAGGGCCATGTACGCCTTGGTGACCTTCGCGAGAAAGGCGTCCTTATCGATTCCCCGGAAACAGCGTGTCGAGACGTCCCGCAATCGATTCGCAAGTTGCCGCTCAGACCATTTCTTGCGTTTTCCCTGCTGTTCAACCTTCCGCCAGACGTACTCAAGGGCGCTGATGAGGAATCCGCCGGAACCACAAGCAGGGTCGATGATCATCTCTCCGGGCTTGGGATCGACGATTCTGACCATCATGTCGATTACGTTACGCGGAGTGAAGAACTGCCCCTCGGAACCACGCAGGGCGGGGCCGATGAATACCTCGAAGGCATCGCCGATCGCGTCTCGATCGGCGTCCATCACGCAGTAGTTCTGAAGCTCGCCGACAACGTACCGGATACTCTCCGGATCGAGCTTGATTGCGTCGGTGGTTTCGAAGACATCGCCGAAACTGAAGCCCTTGACTGTGGCAAACAAGCCGTTGATACGCCTTCGGACGTCCTCCGCTGCTTCCCCCGTCCCTGCCCGAAACAGTACGGTGTCCTCCGGTCCGCGCTCCTGTTCATCATGAATCTTGCAGAACAGCAGGATGATGATCTCTTGGGCGAGCGCTTCGTCGCGCGTGATACCAGTGGCCATCCCCGCGAGGTGGTTACGCAGGTCACGGAAGACGGCCTTGAGGTTCGACGGCTTCTTGAGGTCCTTCCTCTTGTAGAGCCCGATGTCCTCGATCCGCTGGCCCCTGCGCGGAATGTTGGGCAGCGTCTCGTACGTGCGTCTGCCATTCTTGTGGTGAACCTTGCGCAGGTATAGGTGCTCGCCGCCGTTGAACCAGACACCCACCTCGGCGGCTGACATGTCCATGTACAGGCGCAGTTGGTGCTCCCCGTCTTTGCGTTGCTTCTTCTTACATTCGACCACCAGGAACAAGTCGTCCTCGGTCTTCTTGGCCGAGTTGAACACGGCGATATCGACGGGGCAGGACTTTCCCTCGTCCGACGGACGTTTACGGACGCGATACTGAGGGCGGGTCTGGATTTGGGCCTTCTTGTAACCGTAGTCCTCGACGAGACGCCGGACAAAGATCTGCACGGCTTCTACTTCCTCTGGCGTGGCGCGGACTTTCAAGCCACTGATGTAGTCGGTGACGTAGCCTTGCTCAGGCTCGTTACTTGAGTATGTTTCTGTATGTGGGTCGGTTCGATTACGTGCCATGCCGCATCCCTGGTGTGTCGGGGCTCGAATCTGTGTAGCGCACAAAGTTGCACGAGCCCCTAGCGTATGCAAGCGCCGGAGTAATGTAAGGCAGCATATCACATGGACGCCTAAGCAACCACTAGCCACATAGGGCGACCTTAACCATGGTTGTATCCATCAATGGGTTCGTCGGATGACACCGTAGCGTGACAAAAACGAACAAATGTCGTGAAGAGCGGAAGACCAATTGTGGCAAATTGGGGCGGCAGGTGGGAATGCGGGGAATGAAACTGTATGAGGCGCGTTCGGAGTGCGGCGTGGAGAGGAACCACGGAGGACGGAACCGGCATGGTGCCGAGGGTGAGGATTGAGATTGAGAACCGGGCCGCCGCCCTCCAATCTTAACTCTTAACTCCCAATTCTTAACTCAACTCGCTACTCGCTATTCGAAATTCGCTACTCGCTACTCGCTACACTCCACCAAATCCCCCCACAGGCCACCAATCCACCCCGCCCCCGCGCCCTCGGCGTGCCGCGCGGCTTAGAATCCTGCATGTGCACGCACACTTACAACCACTACATCCACCGATCCCGTACACTCGCTCCCGCTAATCCCCAACGTCCCGATAACGAAGATGCTCCGTTTAGGGGGGTGTCAGCAGGACTACCTTGGGCGCCTTTGGCTCACACGCTTTAAGACAGGATTTTTAACCAGAACCACGGAGAGCGCGGAGAGCACAAGAGTAAATTAAGAATGTCGAATAGCGAATGGCGAGCGCTGCGGCTCAGCGGGAGCTTCGCCCTCCCGGGGACGGCCGGTACGGGGCCCGGCCGCTACTTGTTGCCTCGTTGCCTCGTTGCCTTATCCCCGCGCTTACGCTTGGGGTTCTGATCGGTAGGCCCCGCGCTTACGCTTGGGGTTCTGATCGGTAGGCCCCGCGCTTACGCTTGGGGTTCTGATCAGCGACCCGCGCGCTGGCGCTTGGGGCTCGGATTGAGGACGGCCGCCATCCCGAGGGATCGGGACAAGGCTCCGGACGGCCGCTACTGGTTGCCTGGTTGCCTGGTTGCCTGGTTGCCTGGTTGCCTGGTTGCCTGGTTGCCTGGTTGCCTGGTTGCCTAGGATCCTGCGATCCGCACGCAACCCACGCGCTTACGCTTGGGGCTCTGTTTTCCCGCGCTTATTTGTCGTCGTCCTTTGAGGCGTCTTTGTCTTTATCTGCGTCTTTGTCTTTGTCCTTCTCTTCCGCGGCGGCTTTCGCGGCTTCGCGGGCTTTGCGCTCTTCCTCACGCTCCTTGTAGGCGGCTTCTTCCCTGGTCAGGCTGCTTAGGCGTTTCTTGGCTTTTTCCGCCGCCCGGCTGTTGGGGTGCTTCTTGATGAGCTTGTCGAACTGGTCCCGCGACATCTCGTACATCTCGACCTTGGCGAAGCGCTCGCCGAGTTCATACCAGCGCTCGGCTTCCTGGCGGGCCTGGTGCTCGCGGATCAGACCCTGAATCTTGGGATCGCCATTGATGCGATCGACGGCGTCCTTGGCCGCCTCGGCGGCGTCGGTATCCTCGTATTCCTCGATCACCGCCAGATAGGCGTCGCGGGCTTCCAGATATTGCTCGGCCATTTCGAGCGCGGCGGCCTCATCGATATCCACTTCCGCCTTGGCATTATCGATCGCCTGGCGCACGATCGGCTTGGTAAAGTTGTCGCCCTGCAAGCGTCCAATCTCGCGATCGACGTCTTCCTTCACCTTTGAAGCCTTGAAGCGCACGCTCAACTCCGCCAATTTGCGGCAGGCAGGCTTGTAATTCTTGGCTTCAATCTCGGCGCGGGCTTCGGTTATCCAGGCTTGCGCCCCATCCTCGATCTGCTCGATCTGTTCCTTAAGCTGATTGGCCAGTTCCTTGTTCTCGTCCTTGTCGATGATGTCGTCCAGCTCCCTGGCCAGCGTGTAAGCCCGGCCCCACTCCTTTTTGCCGGCTAACTCGGCCAGTTTGGTGAAACGGTTACGCAGGCTCTGCTCATCAGCCCCCGGGGGCGGCGTTTTGCGAATAGCTTCCTTGATCTTTTCTTCCAGCTCATCGCCGGCATGTTCGCGGGCGACCACAATCTTGCCGTGGATGTCGATGATGTAGTAGTAGGGCGGGGCCGGGAAGCTCCACTCGCCCTCGGGATTGAATTGGTACCCCACGATAAATTTGACTTCCTTACCCTCCACCGTGCTGCCGGCCTTGTCTTTCTTCTCGCGCGTAACGGCGATCAGCACGACACCTTGCTTGTTGTACTTCTCGTGCAGGCTGTTGAAGGTGGGGAACAAATCGACCGAGGCGGCGTCGGTGCTGGCCCAGTAGATGAGTACGATGATGCGGTTTTTGAACCGCTCCAGGGATACATCACCATCGAAGTTGTCAAAACTGTTCGCCTCGATCTCCGGCGCGGTATCGCCGACCATCTGACCGCATGCCAGGCCGCTGAAGGCCGCCAGACACCCGCATAGAGTCAAACGCAGTATCATTTGCATTGCTTCACTCCTTGGCTAAGCCCCACGAGCTGGGTGACCTTCCGCCCTAAGTGCCATCCGGGGTGCCGAGAAACCATATCATCTGTTCCTGTCATGGATTACGCCGCTTGTGCCGCCCATCCACGAATTAACCAGTTTAGCAGACGTCAGACCAACTGCCAACTGGGGGCGTAATCCAACCCTGCTGGACGGATCGGCGATTGACGTTGGCCGCTCCACTCATATCATCCGTTATATGCTGGCCAGAGCCTTAAACCGCCAGTCTACGAGGAGTAAGCATGAAAATCAGTATTACCTACTGTGCCCAGTGAAATTACCTGCCCATGGCCTCCAGTTTGGCGGCCGCCATCAAAAAAGAACTAAATATCGAGCCCGAACTGATCGCCAGCGGCGGCGGGATTTTTGACGTAACCGCCGATGGTCAGCTAATCTATAGCAAACATAACACCGGGCGCTTCCCGGAAGATCGAGAAGTCCTCGACGCTCTGGCACAACGGTCAAGCTAAGCGATCTGGCCGTCGAGCGCCCGGACGGGAGATTGTCTTATGCGGATCGCCAT
>JBDRDH010000196.1:0-2150 GCA_043820985.1 Planctomycetota bacterium | reverse complement strand
GTGCTCAGAGCGGCGGATTCGCGATAATTGCCGCCACGAGCTTGTGGCACCGACCATCGTGCTCGTAGGGCTCAGTCAAGCTGACGCAAAGATAGATGTCGTTCAACGGATAGTCGCCGGGCGCTCTGGACCCAAATGCGTCGCGCGCAATGGGATCGGTCACACTCAGGTTGTGGTGTGTGCCGCTGTAATCGAATTCGGCGCGGACCCTTTTCTTTCCAGTCCAGTAGTTCGTACCGACCTCAACAACGAAAGTCTCTGGTCTGATGAGCAGCAGCGAATTGTGGACCGTGGCAGCTTCCTCTTGGCTGATGCAGTCGTAGTAACCCGCGTTAGTGTGCTGGCTATTGATCCAAAGGGATGATGGCTGATCACGTAGCTGCGCCAGCTCATCCCACGGAATCTCGCCTACATTCGTCCATCGAACTGTCGAATCGATGACGTGATTTTCGGTCTGATGATGGCGGGGATCCGCGTAGAGCAAGGATATGTCGATGACGTCCAGAACCTTCGGAGCCGCGTTGTTCTCATACTTGTATTCGGAGTGCGACACTTCGGCGGTCGGCCGATCGCTCACCGGTCGAATCCAGGCGCCGTACCCACCTCCGATGACCTCTCGGCCCGCAATGCAGCGACCGCGTGGCGGCTTGTAGGAGTTCGCCAAGCAGACGATCCGTCTAACGTATGCCATGTACCCGACGCTCCGACTTTGAGTCTGATCTCGGCGCGGGGGCCTCGACAAGAATCGCCGGTCGCAATGAGAAACCGCTTAATGATACCCCCACCCATGCTCGCTCGGACCGCCATTCAAACCACGGCACCGATCCTGACGTCGGGTACTGTCAAGTTGACGAAAGTTCAGTCGACTCACCCACAGGATATTGTGATTGAATCCAACCGGGAGCGCGACATTGACCCGCCCCCCATGGTCGTGCCAGTTCTTATGAGAGAGCTGGACTCATGATTAGGCCCCCAAGCGGTGTCGGCATGACTGCCTCGGGCGCTGGAGGCCGATAGCCCAGCGCACTGTGCGGCCGCACCGTGTTGTACTCCCGTCGCCACCGTTCGATCAAGATCCTGGCTTCCGTCAACGTGTAGAAGATCTCGCGGTCTAACAGCTCATCCCGCAGCTTGCCGTTGAACGATTCGATATAGCCGTTCTCCCACGGACTGCCCGGCTCGATAAACAACGTCTCGACGTCCAGGGCCTCGAGCCACAGCCGAACAAGTGTCGCGGTGAACTCGGGGCCATTGTCAGAACGGATATGCACCGGGACGCCGTGCCGCACAAACAGCTCGGCCAACGTCTCGAGGACATCGGTCGACCGGAGTCGTCGGGCCACCAGCAGGGCCAGACACTCGCGCGAATACTCATCCACGACCGTGAGGATCTTCAGCGGCCGACCATCATGCGTCCGCTCCGCCACGAAGTCATACGCCCAGACGTGGTGCCGATACTCCGGCCGGCGGCGCACGCACGACCCATCGGCTAGCCAGAGACGCTTGCGCTTCGGCTGTTTCTGTGGGACTTTCAAGCCTTCTCGGCGCCACAGCCGTTCTACGCGCTTGTGATTCACGTGCCACCCTTCCCCCCGCAACAGCCCGGTGATCCGCCGATACCCATACCGCCCATACGCCGTCGCCAGGGTAATTATGCGGTCCACCAGCCTTGGCTCGTCGTCCGGGACCACGTCCCGATGCCGGTGCGTCGACCGCGGGTGCCCGAGGACACGACAGGCCCGCCGCTCCGACACGCCCAGCTGGCGGCGCACAGACGCCACCGCCTGCCGGCGTCGGGGCGGGCTCAGAAGTTTCCCGAGGCCACCTCCTTGAGAATCGCGTTGTCGAGCGCCTGGTCCGCCACCAGCTTCTTCAGCTGCGTGTTCTCCCGCTCGAGCTCCTTCAACCGTTTCGCCTGGTCGAGGCGCAAGCCGCCGTACTCCTTTCGCCAGCGATAGTACGTCTGCTCGCTGACCCCAAGCTTTTTACAGACCTGCGGGGTGCGCACACCACGGCCCAGTTCCACCTCGGCTTGCCGGAGCTTCGTGACAATCTGTTCGGTGCTGTACCGCTTGCGGGGCATTCTGCCTCCTGGTCGTTGCGCCCGAATTCTACCTCTCGGGCTGGAACGGTCTCAGGGGGTCAGGTCA
>JBDRDH010000195.1:0-11016 GCA_043820985.1 Planctomycetota bacterium | reverse complement strand
AAACGAGGAAGGCTGGGTGACGGGAGTTGAGTGTATCCAGATGGAGTTGGGTGAACCGGATGACTCCGGCCGTCGGCGTCCGATCCCGATCAAGGATTCGGAGTTCGTGATTCCGTGCAGCGTGGCGATCCCCGCCATCGGTACGCGCGCCAATCCGTTACTGACGGAAGCGACACCCGCTCTCAAAACCAACAAGTGGGGTTACATCGAGGCCGACGACAAGCTCGCAACCAGCATGCCGGGCGTATACGCCGGCGGAGATATCATCCGCGGCGCCGCCACCGTGATCCTGGCCATGGGGGATGGCAAGTTGGCCGCATCCAACATGCATGAATGGCTACTGACACAAACGCCCAAGCTCAAGGAACAAGAGAGCACGGTCATTTAGAGCAGATTCACAAACGACCCGGCGTCCGCAGGGAGGGCGAGGCTCCTGCCGAGCCGCGGCTCGCCGGGAGACTCGCCCTCCCAAGGCAACGGACAATTGCTGAATCCGCTCTAAAAAAGCGGATCCTGCGCGCCCTGGTGCTGGTCGGGGTGCGCGGTGTCATGATCGGCGGGCTCGATGTGTGATGTGATGTACACCGGCCCGCTCGGATACACTTCCCGGAGTAAGTCTTCAATCTCGGTGATGCGGGTATGTCCGTCCGCGATCCGCAATTCTCCAGGCAGCAGCAGGTGCACATCCACCCATAATTCGTTATTCGTGGTGCGACAGCGTAACTGGTGAAAGCCGATCAACCGCCCCGCCGCCACCTGTTCCTGCAAGCTGGCTAACAGTCGCGCCGAAATCTTTGGATCACAAGTGTCCATCAGGCCACTGTACGACTTGCGTAACAATGATATACCACAGGTGATGATGACGCCGCCTATAACCAGGGCCGCCAGCGGATCAAGCCAGGTCTGACCAGTCAGCATGACCAGCGACACCCCCGTCACCGCGGCCAGTGAAGTCCCCAGATCGGCCAGGGCGTGTTGCCCATTGGCAACCAGGATGAGATTATTCTGCCGACGGCCGATGCGGATCAGCGTTACGCCGAGAACCAGGTTGATCAATGACACTGCCAGTGTAATGACGATGCCAGCTCCCAGATGTTCCAGTTGTGGGCTCCAGATCAGCCCCTGGATTCCGGTCCAGATGACCGCTACCGAGGCCGCGAAAATCAGTGCCCCCTCGAAGCCGGCTGAGAAAAAGGCGATGCGGCCATGTCCGTACGGATGACGCGAGTCGGCGGGGCAGGTGGCATACCAGAAGCTGAAGACTGCCAGGATGGTCGCGGCGACGTGTACGATATCCTCCACCGCGTCGGCAAGGATGGCCGTGCTGTTGGTCAGCATGTAGGCGGCAAGCTTGCCAGTCAGCATGATTATGCTGACTACTGCACTTACCAGAATCGCGGTTTTCCCAGGGCTTTTATTCATGTCTGATATTCCGTTCAACCGGATTGTATCAGAATGAGAAACGTCAGGCACGCCTGGTCCGCAACGGAGTGGAAACTTGGCTTGACGTTACCGGTAGCTCCCTACAGACTAGCGGGTGAGCCAACAATCAGCGAAAGAGGATCGCAACATGCCCATGGAAGGACTGACACGCCGGGATTTTCTCAAGCTGGGAGCCGTCGCGGGCGCGTCGGCGGTCGGCGGCGCCGGGCTTTGGGGATGCACCGGTGGAATGCTGCCGAGCTTAAACTTTCCGGGCTTCGACGTGCCGGGGACGCCGACGCTCGAACCGGCTCTGGTTGGCGCGGCGCGCGGGCGCGATCTGGCGGAGATGACGCACGAAGTGCTGGCGGCCATCGGTGGCATTAACACCATCGTCAAGCCCGGCGAGACAGTCTTCATCAAGCCCAACCTGCTCACCGCCGGTCTGGTCCGTGCGGATCACACCGCCACCGGTGAGATCACCAAGCCGGAGATTATGCTCGCCACCGCCGAAGCGTGCCTCAACGCCGGGGCGGCCCAGGTAATTATCGGGGATGGTGGTCAGGTGGAACAGTTCGACTGGGAGGAGCTGCGCACGCAGGACGGGACCACACACATGGCCGCCGAGGCCGCGCGGCTCAACGCCGAGTACGACGACCGCCTGATGCTGGCGTGTCTCAACAATGATTCGCCGGCGTGGGACGCTCTGCCGGCACGACGGACGGCGATGTCGGAGATTCTGGTATCAAGCCTGGTAGCCCGCGCCGACCGGGTGATCTCGATCCCCGTGCTCAAGACGCACCGGATCGTGCGTCTGACGCTATCGATGAAGAACTTCATGGGTGTGACGCCGATCGCATACTACGGGGGTGGTAGCGAGGACGTCGGCCGTCATCGGCTACACCGCGTGCTGGGTGGCATCGAGGGCTGTTTCCTGGACATGGTGGATGGTCTGCGTCCGGACCTGGCGATCATCGATGCCTCGATCGGCTGTGAAGGGTATGGCCCCTGGGTGCGTCCGGGCGAGGGGCAACGCGTCGATATGCGTGAGCGCCTGGGCGATTGGGTTTTACTGGCCGGCCGTGACCTGGTCGCCGTCGATGCCACCGCCGCCCGTATGGTTGACCACGAATACACCGATCTGCCGTATCTGTTGCAAGCGTACAACCAGGGCCTGGGGCAAGCCCGCGAGGAGTTAATCGAACTGCGTGGCGGCACGCTGGATGACCTCCGCGTTGACTGGGAACCGATCTAAATGGCTGCTTGTGATCGTGTGACATTGCATAGCGACTCACGGATGCATGACGTAATTGGCGAATGATGGCGTCCCATAGGGACGCAATGATTGTAGCCCAGTACGCAGTGCTGGGTTTCGGATCGGATTTGGAATAGCCAGTCCCATCGGGACGGCTGAGGTTTCAGTCGTCCCTACGGGACTTGGAATGGAGAGGGAGGCTTCTCCTCCCAGCACTGCGTGCTGGGCTACGATCAGTCGTCCCTGACGGGACTGTGATTACGGAATCCCATAGAGTTCCGCATGTTATGCGGATCACGCTAATTGTCGTTGGAAACAAGAGAATGAAGGATCCCAAGGAACAACGGGCACGGGACATCATGCAGCGGATTCATGATGTCCTCTGGAATGATTGGGACCCTATCGGTGTCCGGGACATGGGTGGTCCCGAGGACGAGTACGACTCCTACATCGGAAGAGTCTATCGCCTCCTCGCCTCCGGAGCATCCAAGCAGGAACTCACCGGTGCTTTGCGTGCCATCCAAACGGACTGCATGGGAATGCTGATTGAGAATGATGTGGAACTGGAAACCGTGACGGACAAACTGCTGGCACTCGATGTCTCACTTCATACCGAGTGAGCCCAGCAGGGTCCGCCGTGTGGACCTTTTTTATGCGACGTGTTGCTCCAACGCGGTCCGCGGAGCGGACCCTACCCGGTTGATCGTCGAAGGCGGGTGGCCCGTCGCATCGGCGTAGAGAGACACGAGCGAACGTACGACTCGATTTCCCTGCGGCTGAAGCCATGGGCCACCCAACCTGATTGACGATGCTGGAGCCGCTGACTACCCTGCCGCCACGGACATGGTCACCGATAACAGACGAACATGCGCAGACGAATCAGCAAACGCGGCCACATGCCAGCAATCGGAGTGGTTGCAGCATCTTTCACGGCGCGTAATCACGTGTGAACGCTGTCTACGGCTGCGCGCGCACTGCCGCGAAGTGTCCGTGACCAAACGCGCGGCGTATCGCGACCAGACCTACTGGGGGCGTTCTGTGCCGGATTTTGGCGACGGGAACGGGAAGCTGCTCATTGTCGGTCTGGCGCCGGGGGCGCATGGTGCCAATCGCACTGGCCGTATGTTTACCGGGGATCGGAGTGGCGACTGGCTTTTTCGAGCCCTGTACCGCGCCGGCTTCGCAAATCAACCCGCCGCGATTCATATCGAAGATGGCTTGAAACTTACCAACTGCCTGATAACCGCCGCCTGCCATTGTGCGCCACCTGGCAACAAGCCCACCGCCGATGAGTTTCACAACTGCGCGGCGTATCTCGCGGAGGTGCTACAGCGCGCCCCCTGGCGTGTTCTGGTGGCTTTGGGCGGGCTGGCCTGGACACACGCCGGCAAAGCGCTGGACGTGTGGCTGGGTAAGTTCGGTCACGGTCAGCGGGTAACCTTGTCCGACGGCCGGCTGGTACTCGGCTGTTATCATCCCAGCCAGCAGAACACCTTCACCAAACGGCTCACCGAGGAAATGCTGGATGAAGTTTTTAGTCAGGCCCGCGCCGCAATTTCATGTTCAGAGCCACGAGCGTAAGCGAGTGGACATACGATACTCAACCGGTTACAAACCGGTTCCACAGCGGGCTCGGCAGGAGCCTCGCCCTCCCTAGGGAGTTGGACACTTTCTTAATCCGATCTAGTCGAAATCCCAATCCTGGACGTCGTACTTGACGGCCTTGTCCCCCACGTGCACTTTGACTTTCAGCTCGAAAGGTTTGGTGGCTTCCGCGACCGCGATCTTACCTGCGATCCTGGCCCCTAGCGGGTCCGTGCTTTCGGGTTGGCGCGGATCGTTGATCTTGACCGTCATCTCCGTCAGGCGGGCTTTGGGGCCGAGGGCCTTTTTCACCCACTCCTTGGTAATGGCCTGAGCCAATTCCTCATCCGACAGGCGCGCGGCTTGTGAAGGTCGAATAGTGGAACTATGCCACTCCCTGTCAGACTCTTTCTTGAACATCACGTAAAAGACCAGCGCGAACATCAGGAAGGGAACGATGAGGATGGCTATTTTGCGGGCGTCGCTGGGTTCGCTCATACTTGCACCGGCGACGATGGTAACGCCCCCGGCTCCGACAGCCAACTACCAATAGAAATCTCTCGCGCTGGCATCCAGGCAGATTAGTCCCGCTCATGTTCGGGCGTGGTGTTCTCCATGGCCATCAGATGGTGCTCGTTATCATATAGCGCCAGCAACTCCAGGAATCCGTCCATGTCGTGAGACTCTTTACCAGGCACCGCCTCCTCCGGCAGGTATACATCACTGAGCAGGCTGAGCAGATCGTCAAATTCACTATCATGATCGATTAAATCATCATTGATGACCTCGACGGCAACACCCATGCGGGCCGGGCTGACTTCGCCGGTCACCGGATCGCAACTGCCAGCATAGTAAGTGGTGGTTTCCCCGGGACGCACGTTGATGGTCCGACCAGTGCCGATCGGGTCGCCACCCTCGGCACACGTGAACCATTCGATCTCGGCCCCAGCGCTCACCGCGCTCAATGTCACGCCCTGACCGAGGTTGATCTCGGCTGGCTGAGCTATCACACGTGCTGGAATCTCCGGTATCCGGCGGTAGCTGGTGGCAAACTCAAGAGTGCTGTCAGCCCACAGCGTCTGTATCTCCGGCGGTGGTGTCAACCAGCCGTCCACTTCCTGCCAGATCAATTTGTAGACACCGGGCTGGAGGTCTTGCAGTCGTCGCCGGCTACGTCCGCTGTACTGATAGCCATCCGGGCCCGTCAATTCCCAGGTGGCTCGGGGAGCGTCGAGATCGGGAACATAAGGCCGGACCACTATCACACCCAGCCCTGGAGTTGTTGAAAGTTCGGCGGACTGCTCTACCGAATTCGAGTCCGGACCATAAGCCCCCGGGTGCCGCCGCCAAGGATGATGCCCGGCACGTCGCCACCAGCCAATCCCCCGCTGATGCCAGCGTTTGAGGAACCAGCGACAGTAATACTCACTGGCTACCACTAATCCCGGCGTGACACTGTCCGCCGGCTGTGGGGTACTTGTCATACAAAGGCGCCCACCTTGAATTTTCAGGCTCTGGCTGACATTGCGCAGGCACATGGAGAAACCAATTAAGAGCCAGAGCCCCTCCGAGAACAAACGTGTCGTGAACATGGCACTGGCCAGATAGCCCAGCAGCGCGGTTCGTAACGCATGGGCATGCCAGCCCAGGTGGAAACCGGTTGTCCAGCGGCCAACGCATACGTCCTGATAGCCGAGTTGTCGCGGTAACCGGGATCCCGATTTCTGCACCTGACAGAGCCGCACGATCACAAGGGAAATAATCCCCAGAAACAGTGCCAGCCCCAGCCAGCCGGTTTCCGCGAGACAGGCCACGATCGTGTTGTGGGCGCTGCGGGTGATCGTGGCGGCCACCAGGGCGCGCGTTTCCGCTGATTGGATATAGTCACCAACGGTGTAGTGAAAATTACCCACCCCAATCCCCAACGGGTGCTCGGCTACCATGCGTAAGCCGGCACCCCAACACTCCAGGCGGGACATCGCCGAGGAGTCCGCCTGGTAGTTGGTGATGGTCTCCATCCGCAGCCACCAGCCCGGATCAGTGAGTTGCAGTGCCAGCAGTGATCCCACTGCGACTCCCACCACGGCCTTGATGCGATATCCGCGCGGGATCAACAGCACGCCGCTGACTACCACAACCGCCAGACCCGGCAGCGCGTTACGCGTGCGCGTGGCGACCAGTGCATTGACCACAAACGCCCCGGTAGCCAATATGAAGGCACGTCCCCACCACGAGCGCATCATAAAGAACATGGCCCCAATCAGCGGCAAGGAAGCCACCAGGTGCACCGAAAGTCCACTCGATTCGCAGAAATCCGGCCCACCAATTCCACTGGCCAGGCGCCCATCGAAGTAATGACCCGCCCCGCCGGAGGCTTCATATCCCAGATAGAGTGTCCCGACCAGCCAGGCCATGATCACCAGGTGGTAATGTGTCGGTGTCCGCACACAACGGATCATGATCAGCATGATGATCAGCAGCTTGCCATATTTTTCGACCAGGTAGAGCCCCCGGGGAGTAACATCCAGACCCCAGGTCAGACTGCCCAGGGCAATCAACCCAAACATTAATGCCAATATGAATGTCAGTGGAAACTGCCGCGCGCCATCAGGCATGCGTGGCCGCTGGGTAAGTAAGCCAATGACGGTTGCCAGGGCCGCGGTAAACGACAGGCGCAAGCCCACGGCGCGTACCGTCTCCCCCCACCACTGCGTTTCCGGATTGAGGTGGTAGACGAGAATGTAGAGCACCAGCCCCACAATCGGATTGAACACCGCGGCGCAGATGCCGCTGACGTAGGAGATCCAGAACACTAGCGCGGTCAGTGACATGCACGCCCCCCGCTATAGAGGAACTCACACACTACACTACCGTCTTGCCAGCAAGCCATGAGGTAAATCAACGAACCGTGCAAGTACACAGCCCACCTTCAGGCTGAAACCATCGCGGGTGGTGCTTGGAACCACTTGTCGCTCCCCAGCCAGGGAGTGTTAAGACACTGCCCGGACTGGTCCTACTGCGTTTATCGGCTCTGAAACCACACTGATGTATCGGAAGGTTGCCTCGGCTGGATTTCCCCTCTCAGCCTCGGGGCGCTATGCGGGACGGCAATTGAAATATTGCCGCATAATCAGGGAATGCGGGGCTAAATAGTACCCTGGGGGTGTCGCCGCCCCGGTATCCTATCCCACCCGGCGTCGCGGCTAACGACCGATAACTCAGGGGCCAGCCCAGGCCATAAGATGCATCGTTATTCTGTGATCTCGGCCGCCTTTAACGCCGCCAGAAGGCTCCAACCAGTCCCCCCACGATCAACAAGAGTGTGGGCGACTCAGGGATGAAGGATTTGACGGTGATATGCTGGCTGGTCTCGCGGACCACGAAAGAATCAACTAATAAGTCCACCGGCGGCGTGCTAAATTTAGCAAAATTGACCAGACCCTCGTGTGTCCCCAAGGCAGTGAAGCTATCTTTGATTTCTGAATCCAGAATAGAGTACTCGTAAATCCCAGGATCATTAGCCCCGGAGAGGAATATCACGGGCTTGTCGCCATTGCCGCGGCCATTACCGAACCTGACATCTCCCAAACCCAGTTCGATTTCGGCCAGCGGCATAGGCTGATCAAAAGTAATAACCAGTTCCTCATACTGGTATTGACCGTTACCCGAGATAAAACCGCTTCCCCGGCCGTCAAGGCTTTGCACTCCGGCACCATCACCGATGTAGACGGTACCGACCTGATACTCTGCCGCGCGATCCCGCGAAGTGGACCAGTGATCGGCGTAGCGCGCGGTTAGTACAAATCCCGCCGGCACACGCAATGCGTCAACCGGACAAAACATCTCACCCTTGTTACCCCGCCCCTGGTGATCGGCGTCAAGGTAAACCTCTGCGCCATCGGTCAGGCTCGCAAAAGCACCCAGACTCAAAACAAGTAGAAGCAGCACCATGCTAATGGGCGGTCCAGCAGTTGTCCGTGCCATGACCGGTCTCCTGATCAGAGTACCGCGCGCGCGGTTTTCCTATCTGGATAGAGTCAATTGGCAACCGGGAAGTCAAGTCAGACCAGGACCGGTAACATGTGAATCCGACAAAGATGCCTGGTCCACCACTGAGTCACCAGTGTGTTCCAATGTGAATCGATGGATTATTGAACCTCTGCCGGCAATATCATTCCCGCGTATATCGCCAGCATCACCGGTCCGATACCGTGCGAGTCGTTACGCCGTGGCCCGCGCTCAAAGTAGGCTTGCTCGGAGGCTTGCGTCCCGGTACCAGGACAGATGTTGTCTATCGTTCCATCCAGGGCAATCTTCCGCGTCAGACTGACAAAGCCTTGTTCCGCCGCGTCGGCGTACGCCGGCCCCAGCCAGCCGCGTTGCACGCCCCGGCCGAGGGCGTAAACAAACATCGCCGTACAGGAGGTCTCCTCATAGCTGTCCGGACGATCGAGTAACTGATGCCACATCCCGCCGACACCCTGATGCGCCACAACGTCCTGCATGAAATCCTGGTAGAGCGTCAGTAGTTCCGACCGCCCGGCATAACTCTCAGGTAATGCATCAAGCACTTCGGTTAGCGCCACGGCGACCCAACCATTCGCCCGCCCCCAATATCCGGGTGATGCCCCGGCGCCGTGCCAGTTCCAGCCCTGATGATACAGCCCCACCACCGGATCGCGCAGCTTTTCACTGAAGCCACGGAATTGGTGCAGTACATCATCGTAGTATGACGAGTCGTTGAGCAGCCGCCCGGCCTTGGCCAGCAAGGGCGTTACCATAAACAATGCATCGGCCCAAATGCGGCCGCGCGCGGGCTCACTGTGATAAGCGATCAAGCCGTCGGGCGAGCGCGCCACCTCATTCAGAAAGTACTCGGCCGAGTCCAGGGCGTTGGCGAGATAGCGCTGGTCACCCGTGCGGAGGTGGTATTCCAGCGTGACATGGGCCATCGACCCGAGGTAATCGATCGGCTCAGCGCCACCGTCAGGTCGATACAGGTTGTCGGCGTCGTATTTGGCCAATGACGCGCGCACCTGCTCAAGGTATTTTGCGTCACCTGTTTCTTCATGCAACAACATTAATGCCCACAATGAGACGCCATTGGTATAGGTGAAGTGGTAGACGATGATCGGATCGTCCAGCGTGCTGTTGATGGTGCCCGGATATTCACCGGTCATATAACGACCGGCGACGATCGTGGCCAGCAATTGGGCATCGGCTGGAGTTGCCAGACTGCTGATCAGTGCTTCGCACCCCCCTAAGGAAACCAGCGACAGACTCGTGACCGCCAGTAGAATCGCCGTGAGGTAGCGCATGGCTCAAACCTCCGGGCTGGATGGGTGGATCATTCTTGCGGCGTTTGCTGTTCGCTTTCCGCCAGCGTGCGCTGGTAAGCCTTCCAGCCGGGGCACCAGCGCGTGTGCCAGCGCCAGATGCGCGCGATCAGGGAATCAGGCTTGCGCCGTGCATAACCATGTAGTCGGCAGTTCTCGCACGAATGCTTTTTCACCACACCAGACCTCTGGCACATTCTACCCGCGCGGTCAAGAGGCTGCTCTGCTTAATCGGAATTGTCTTCTCACTCCAGACTAATTTCATAAATACCCCGGTGTGATGGGGAGGGCGAAGCTCCTGCTGAGCCGCGGCTCGGCAGGAGCCTCGCCCTCCCAAGGCACCAGACCTTTGTTGAATCTGCCCTGGCGTCTATTGTTGGCCAGCCCGCTGCTCGCACCGCGCCAGGGTGGCCCGGATCGGCATGGCCACGTATGGCGGAGTTCCTTCCAGATGCTCGGCGGCCAACCTGGCCCAACTGAGCGCGGTCGGCCATTCACCTTTCTCGATGTGTAGTTTGGCCAATGTGTGTAGCGTGGCGGCGTCGGTTGACTTGGTTAACTCGTTGGCGCGCGTAACCACTTCCGCGACAAAAGCCAGATCGCGCGCGCGTACATCTTCCTCGGTCAACGCGGCCCAGGCCATTCGATTGAGCGCCGGACCATTGTCCCAATACTCACGCATGAACGCGCGACCAAACTCATAAGCCTGCGTTGGATCATCAAAATCGCGCAGCAAGGTCATAAAACGCAACTGTTTTACGTGTTCGGCCGTCTTGATGTTCGGATCCAGATGTCGCTCGGGCGACATGGTGCTGCACAGCAGATAGATATCCAACTCGGCAGTCTCGCTGGCAAAATCACGACTGGCCGGATTTTGTGGTCCCAGCCCCAGGTCCGCCGTTGGAACCTCGACGCTACCGCGCAGAATCAACATATCGCCCATGTTTATTTGCATGGTTTGCCAGGTAAACGGTACCAATGTCATGCGCATGGGTATCGTCACCGCCACGGTGGCGTCCTTGACCTGCAGTTGGCCAGTCAGATTCAAAGTGTACTGCCGGCGATCGCCGTCGACGCTGACTTGCTTGACGTCACTGGCCCCTGTCATTTCCAACGTAATTTCCGGGTATTCCGCCGCATTCAAAGCCTGTGGCCCGTGAAACTCGTTGTCGAGGTCTTCCGCCCCGATCCGCAGGGCGGCTACCGGGATGCGCAGCGTTCCAGCGAGTAAGGGCGTGTCACCTTCCGCGATATCAAATGGAGTGACAAAATAACCCACGACGCGATTGCACACCGCCATCACGCGCATCAGCGGCGCGTCGGAATGCCACACAAACTGCGTACCCATGCCGGGGGTAACGTGGTAAATCTCACCTTGTTCGAGCTGCGCCTCGGGCACTTCCAAAGCCTGGCCACCCG
>JBDRDH010000194.1:0-2479 GCA_043820985.1 Planctomycetota bacterium | reverse complement strand
CTCGCTCTTTGCTGTCTTCGCTCGAATTACCGCAAGCGAATATAAACAGTAAAGAGCGAGTTTTTTCAACCGAAACGCCCCCGTACCGTCAGACTTGGTTGACGGCGTTGGGTGCCATGCCCAAGCGTCAGCGCGGGCATGTTGGAAGTTGGATCGGGAACCCGCTCGCTCGCGCTCGGGGCTCGGATTAGACGTGCCATGCCCAAGCTGTAAGCGCGGGCATGCCAGTATAGCTAAAACATGCCGGCGCCTTCAGCTTCGACATGGCACCCAAGATTTCAAAACCTGCGTCTAATCTTCTTGCGCATCCTTCAGCTTCTCATCTATGATGCGCAGTTCCAGATCGGCGAGTTCCATGTGCGCCTTGATCGTATGCAACTCGGTTTGTACCGCGTTGAGTTCCGAGTCGGAAACCATACCGCGCTCGTGCATCTGCTTGAGCCGCTCGTGCTCCATGGCCAGGACTTCAACCTGACGAACCGCCATTTCCCGAGCAGCGACGGCGGCCAGACGCATGCCCTGTAATTCCACTTCCGCCGCCGACAGTTCACCGGCCAGGAAGGACGCGCGAAGTTCAATGCGCTGCTCCAAGCCCTTCTGCTCTTCCTCAACGCCGGCGATTGTCATTTCGACAGCCTTCAGCTCCCGCGCGGACACTCTGCCGGCGGCACTCAGTTGCTGATAACGTTGGACCTGATCGCTGACGAGTTGGAGCCGCATCTGTATCGGCCGGCGGCGCGCGGCCATGCGCTCGGTCACGAAGTCCTGCCCATCAACCAGCGGGGCCGACAGCGCATCGTTCGGCTCTTTGCCGGTAATCCGCGTCTCGGCCAGGTCAAGCTTGCGAACATCAACCTCCGACTCGACGTGCACGAAGTGTGTTTCGACCTGCTGCAACTCCTGATCGGTCACTGCCCCCTGTTCATGACGCTGTTGCATCCCGGCCAGTTCGCGCCCGGCGTGCGCCAACCGCGTCTCGGCGATCTCTAATAGTGCCTCGCCCCGCGCGATATACAACTTCGCCGCCTTCTTATCGGCACGATGCGTGACGGCGTGCGTGCCGGCTCCACCAACCAGCATCGAGACGGCTACCAACGCCAGCGTGGTACCCAGGCGGAGCCCGACCAGCCGCCGCGTGCGCGACGTTCCGTTAAGCTCCCCCTGCCGGCGCAGGGCCGATTTGAGTTCCCATTCCAGATTATTGACGAATTCGGGATCGGGTATGTTTTCCACGTTCATGACTATTCTCCCTGACGCCGCATGACCGGCGTCAATCTACTTTTTAAAGCTTGTCGCGCCCGCCGCAGACGTCCCTCAACCGCCCGTTCAGACACGCCCAGTTCGGTCGCGATCGCGCGCGTCGATTGCTCTTCGATATAAAACGCTTCGAGCAGGCGGCGTGGCCGGCGCCCCAGACGGGCCAGGCCCCAATACACCAAAGCAGCCGCCGCGGGACTTTCCACCGGCTCACTTTCCAAAACACCCGCGACATTCGATGGCTCCAATGATTCCAATTTCCTTCGGCGATAGTGATTTAGCAGGAGATTGCGTGCCACCGTCCGCAGCCAGGCCAACGCATTCTCCGGTCTGCGCCCGTTTCGCCATTGCACCACCGCGCGCAGATAAGTCTCCTGAGTAACATCCTCCGCCAATTGGCGCGAGCGGCCGGCCCGGCGTGATACAAACTGGTACAAGGGATGAATCGTGTCACGGTAGGTTTCGAGCATCTCCGCGATTATCCCATCATCCCGTGAGTAACTCATCCGCGACACTCCCATTTCATCCACACCATGATCCGAGCGCTCATCATATACCTTGACACACCAGCCGCCCCAAACCCACGCCGAAAACAGACAGATAAGTTTCCGCCCCCCTCCCCGGCGGTTATGATGCCCCGAGGCACGAGCCAGCGATCAATATATGGACAACCACCTGCTCGGACAAATCTGTGCCCTGCTCGCCGCGATTACCTGGGCCTGCGCGTTGATTCTGTTCAAACGCAGTGGTGACCATATCCCCCCCATCGGCCTGAGCCTCTTCAAGAACACCATCGCCCTGCTGTTGCTGGGGGCCACGCTGGTGGTGTTGATCATCGTCGAGCCATCGCACAATGTGAGCCACCTGCATGATTTCACCGCCGGTGATTTCTGCATCCTGATGCTCAGCGGCATCGTTGGCATCGCCATCGCCGACACGTTGTTCTTCTACGCCCTGAACCTGATTGGCGTCGGCCTGATTTCCATAGTGGATTGTGCCTACAGCCCGACTGTTCTGCTGTGCGCCTGGTTGCTGCTGGCGGAAACACTGGCCCCCATACACTACGTCGGCGGAGCGCTGATCATCATCGGCGTCTTCATTGCCTTGCGCCATAAACCACCCGCCAATCGCACCCGCGGGCAGATCCTGCTGGGCATGCTGCTGGCCATGATCGCCATTGTCACGATGGCTATCGGCATCGTGATGGCCAAACCGATCATCC